>NZ_JBHFFD010000025.1:0-45776 GCF_043359565.1 Shewanella sp. S23-S33
CCCTGACTGGACTTGAACCAGTGACATACGGATTAACAGTCCGCCGTTCTACCGACTGAACTACAGGGGAATCATTTTAATGCTTCAGCTTGATAATGTAATTGGCTCCCCTGACTGGACTTGAACCAGTGACATACGGATTAACAGTCCGCCGTTCTACCGACTGAACTACAGGGGAATTGTTTACAACTTATCTTACTGCTTGTTCTAACTCATTTTTATCATGTGCTTAAAGTGGCTCCCCTGACTGGACTTGAACCAGTGACATACGGATTAACAGTCCGCCGTTCTACCGACTGAACTACAGGGGAATCGTTTCACACAATCGTAGCGACTCGTTGAGAACGGAGCGCATAGTAAAACGCTCTGTTGGATGAGTCAACTCGAGTTACTAAAAAAAGTGTAATTATGCTGTTAAGTGCTCATCTAATGTGCATCGTGGTGCAGAATTCGACATTTTTCGTGAAAAACCACTTAACAATTCGCAATATAGCCATAATTGAGTCCATCGTTTTTAAGCGGTGATTCTATGAAATTGAAATCATTCGCTAAATAATCGACACCGTTTTCGGTACTTGGTCGAGTACTTAAGACTCAAACCGCTCAAAAAAGGATCTCAGGTGGGGTAATGTGAATTTACTCAGTTCTTTATACCGATAGAAAACGTGGGTTATCTCTTCGCCGTTAAAGTCCGTTTTTCTGTTTTAACAAGTTTGCTGTTGTTGATGGAGGTGTTAATTGAGGCTTTATCGAATTAGTGTGAGCTGTTTTTCAAATTAAGTGATGCACTTCACTATAAGTTGTGGCACCAGATGCGCGACTACAGCTCGCGTTAATTACAGTTAGTGAAATTGATACAAGTAGCAACATTTATCAAATGTAATTAAATTACTAAATGCCGAGAGACGGTTGTTAAGACACATGACAGCCTCCAATCCCGCGTGGTTTCTAGGTTATTTCGACTTATCAACAAAATCTGTGGATAACCCTGTGAGTTGTCCTGAAAAATGGCCGCCAAAGCCTTGGGGTATGGGCGGCGGACTTAAAATGCACTATTTTGGGGTTCAAAAATAAATTTAAGCATTATCAAATGCATACTAAAAGCAAGTGGTTTTTGTTGAGGGTGAAAACAAGGTTGCAATTTTGTAATCGAACGAAATTGATTTCTTGTGTATTAAATTGGCATTTTTGCTTAGTTTGCGGGTGTTTTGTGAGCAAAAAACGCTGAAAATGCCTTAGTTTAAAAGTTTCATGTTTCTTCCTTTAAATTGTCATCTTGCGGTTTTAGATCGTATTGATATGACGACAGGAAGGATAACTGTGGAGCTTAGTCGGTGACTTGATTAGAATGGGGCGACTCACTAAAAGGATATGTGCGCGTGTCAGAATCTGTTTTTCAGCTTGAATCGCAATTCGCCCCCGCAGGCGATCAACCTACAGCGATTGCCAAATTAGTCGATGGACTCGAAGCGGGTCTGGCCTGCCAAACCTTACTCGGGGTGACGGGCTCAGGTAAAACCTTCACGATTGCCAATGTGATCCAAAAGTTAGGTCGGCCCACGATTATCATGGCGCCTAATAAAACCTTGGCGGCGCAGCTTTATGGTGAGATGAAAGAGTTCTTTCCCCATAATGCGGTCGAGTATTTCGTTTCTTACTACGATTACTACCAGCCCGAAGCCTATGTACCTGCATCAAATACCTTTATCGAAAAGGACGCTTCGGTTAATGCTCACATTGAGCAGATGCGCTTATCCGCCACTAAGGCGCTTTTAGAGCGTAAAGATGTGGTGCTGATTGCTTCGGTGTCTGCTATTTATGGCTTGGGCGATCCCGATTCCTATTTGAAAATGTTGCTGCATCTACGCCAAGGCGATGTGATGGGGCAGCGTGACATCTTAATTCGTCTCAGCGAATTGCAGTACAAGCGCAATGATATTGAGCTACAACGTGGTACTTATCGTGTGCGCGGTGAAGTGATTGATATTTTCCCCGCCGATTCTGAGCGTAATGCTATTAGAGTCGAGTTGTTCGACGATGAGATTGAACGCTTAAGTGAGTTTGACCCGTTAACGGGCCATATTATTAAACGTATCGCCCGTACGACGGTTTACCCTAAAACACACTATGTCACGCCGCGGGAAAAAATCATCACCGCCACTGAGTTTATTAAAGAAGAACTACGCGAGCGTAAGCAATATCTACTCGATAACAACAAGTTAATTGAAGCCCAGCGTATCCATGAGCGGGTGCAATACGATGTGGAAATGATGGTGGAGTTGGGTTACTGCTCTGGCATCGAAAACTACTCGCGCTATTTGTCTGGCCGCGCACCGGGGGAAGGGCCACCAACCTTGCTCGACTATTTGCCTGCCGACGGCTTATTAATTATCGATGAATCCCATGTGACTGTGCCGCAAATCGGCGCTATGTACAAAGGTGACCGTTCCCGTAAAACCACACTTGTGGAATACGGTTTCCGCTTACCGTCCGCCTTGGATAACCGGCCGCTCAAGTTTGAAGAGTTTGAGCAATTGATGCCGCAAACTATCTATGTGTCGGCAACACCGAGTGCCTACGAGCTGGAAAAGAGCGAAGGCGAAATTGCTGAGCAGGTCGTGCGGCCAACGGGATTACTCGATCCTGAATTAGAAGTGCGCCCCGTTGGGACCCAAGTGGACGATTTATTGTCTGAAATCGCCAAGCGAGTGGCCGTCAATGAGCGGGTGTTAGTGACGACGCTGACTAAGCGTATGTCGGAGGATTTGACTGAATACCTCGACGAACATGGCGTAAAAGTGCGTTATCTACATTCGGACATTGACACTGTCGAACGGGTTGAGATCATCCGCGATCTGCGTTTAGGTAAGTTTGATGTATTGGTTGGGATCAACTTATTGCGCGAAGGCTTAGATATGCCTGAAGTGTCATTGGTGTGTATTTTAGATGCCGATAAAGAGGGCTTCTTGCGCTCTGAACGCTCGCTCATCCAAACGATTGGCCGCGCGGCGCGTAACGTCAATGGTAAAGTGATCCTCTATGCCGATCGCATCACCAATTCGATGGAGAAAGCGATAGGTGAAACTGACCGACGTCGTGAACGTCAGCGGGCGCACAACTTAAAACACGGTATCACGCCTAAGGGCGTCGTTAAACGGATCACCGATGTGATGGATGTGGATGATGGCCGCGACAGTAAAGCTGTGTATGGCAAAGTGGCTGAGCCTAAGTCCCATTACCATAAAGCCGATGCGGCAGAGTTAAGCCATCAAATTGATCAGCTTGAGAAGAAGATGCATGAACATGCGCGCAACTTAGAGTTTGAACAAGCGGCGGCAATGCGAGATGAAGTCAAGCACCTGCGGGACCTGTTGATCAAAGCCTAGATTTATTCTTGCGCTCAGCATTAAAAAAGCCGTCCAGCAATCATGCAGCGACGGCTTTTTAATATCTTGACTTGGATTAAGCAGGGACTTTTGATTGGCTCATTTTTAGCTTGATAAACACCGCTAAAGCGCAAATCAGCCCGCAGATTAAGCCGACCAAATGCGCCTCGGTTGCTACGCGCGCACCTATCATGGCGGTGACATCACTGCTGGCACCATAAAGCTGTTCGTAACCGACCTTGATGATAACGCCTACGAGCAGCAGATAGCCTGAGCGCAGCTTACGGACAATATCCTGCACTGCGCCGTAGGCGAACAAGCCATGTAACATACCACTTAAGCCGACATAACCAAGCAATTGCGGATAGCCTAAATACAAGCCTATACCTTCAAGTAAACATAACACGAAAAATAGTGTACTTAAGCCTTTGAGATGATAATGAAAATGGTGCAAAAATAGCACCACCCACAGCCCTGCAAGGTTCATCAATAGATGCCATTGATTAGTGTGCAGTAAATTTCCAGTGATTAATCGCCACCATTCACCCTCACTAATTGCACTGCGGCGATAGGCGAGTAAGTTATCGACAGTGGGGCTTGCTAAGCCTGCGGCATACAAACCCGCACAGATCAGGCTCACCATCAGCGCAACCCAATAGGGACTGCGTGTCATGCTTTTGGCTCGCTGGCGTCAAGCTCAGCCATGACCGCTACTTTATTCTGTAGATAGTCATCTAATCCACGTTTGCGAAGATGACAGGCAGGGCAATCACCACAGCCATCGCCAATCACGCCGTTATAGCAGGTGAGAGTATGGTGGCGAACCAGATCAAGTTGCTGATATTTATCCGCCAGAGCCCAGGTTTGTGCCTTATTGAGCCACATTAAAGGCGTGATGATTTTTAGTTGTTTATCCATGCCTTGAACTAAGGCGGATTCCATCGCTTTGACAAAATCGTTACGACAATCTGGGTAGCCTGAAAAATCGGTTTCACACACGCCTGTGATAATCGCCTGCGCCCCTAATTGATAGGCATAAATACCTGCAAGCGTTAAAAATAAAATATTACGGCCGGGCACGAAGGTATTGGGTAAGCCATTTTCCATCAACTCGTGTGAAACCGGTATCGCATCACGGGTGAGGGCTGAAATAGCTAACTCATTGAGTAAGGTGACATCCATGACTTTATGGCTGGTGATCTTCAAGCGTTTTGCTAAGGATTTGGCAACTTCTATTTCTTCGCGGTGACGTTGACCGTAGTCAAAAGTGATCCCATGTACTTCATCGTACTGGGTTAGGGCTTGAATAAGGCAAGTTGTTGAGTCTTGTCCGCCACTGAATACCACCACTGCTTTGGACACCACTGTTTTTGACACTAAGCTCGTTGACATAAAGGATTTCACTTCACCGTAGAACAGGTATAAATAGGGCGTTAGTGTAACTCAGGCCATTGGGCTTGCAAACTCTGACTATAGGGTCGAAATAGGCTTTCTCGGCGCAAAAACTTGCAGCTCAAGCTAAAATCCACTATAAATGCCGCCCCAGAAAAGTGGAACGTCAGTATGAATTACCCTGTCAACGAAGTATTTGAAACCATTCAAGGTGAAGGTGTCTTTACCGGAGTGCCCGCCATATTTGTCCGCCTACAAGGTTGTCCCGTGGGATGTGCTTGGTGCGATACGAAACAGACATGGGATGTGCTTGAAGCCAATAAGGTCTCGCCAGAGCAAGTGATTACCGTGGACGGCACCATTGGTCGCTGGGCTGATCATACGGCGCAAAGTCTTATTGCTGCTTTTCACGCTAAAGGCTTTACTGCGCGGCATATCGTGATCACCGGCGGAGAGCCTTGTATGTACGATTTACGCGAATTAACCGAGACCTTGCACAGTCAAGGCTTTGCGACTCAAATCGAAACCAGTGGCACCTTCGAAATCAACTGTGCCGATGACACTTGGGTGACAGTATCACCCAAGGTGAACATGAAAGGGGGCTATCAGGTATTAGCACAGGCGCTGAACCGTGCCAATGAGATTAAGCATCCTATCGCTACTGAAAATCACATCGATGAACTTGATGAATTACTGCAAGACATCGATATTTCAGCGAAAACGATTTGCCTGCAGCCGATTAGTCAAAAGCCTAGAGCGACAGAACTGGCGATGAAAGTGTGTATCGCCCGTAATTGGCGCTTATCGATCCAGACCCATAAGTATTTGAATATTGATTAATGCTAATCTGCAAAGCATAAAAAACGCCTCACAGTTGTGGGGCGTTTTTTATGGTGGATGTTTTGTGGATTCTAAACCTAACGACTTAATACAGTTGCTTAATCAAGCTCACTTAACTGGCCGAAATGATTAAATGCTGCAAGTTGGCGCTGATAGGGCGCAATATCGCCGATGTTAGCTGCAATCCAATCTGTATCGTAATAAGTATCAAGGTAACGCTCACCCGAGTCACAAATGAGGGTCACTATTGAGCCTTGCTCTCCACGCGCTTGCATTTGTACGGCAAGTTGCAATGCGCCGTACAGGTTGGTTCCTGTGGATGCGCCGGTTTTGCGGCCAATTAATTGTTCTAACCAATGAATCGTCGCCACCGATGCGGCGTCGGGAATTTGCAGCATAGTATCGACAACTCCAGGAATAAACGATGGCTCGACTCTCGGTCGACCTATGCCTTCAATCTTACTGCCATTGCAACAGGTTAAGCTGGCATCGCCGCTCTGATAGAAATCAAAAAAAACGGAGTTTTGCGGGTCGACTACGCAAAGTTGTGTTGCCAACCTCTGATAGCGAATGTAGCGGCCTATGGTCGCCGATGTGCCGCCAGTGCCTGGGCTCATCACTATCCACCGCGGGATAGTGTGTGGCTCGCGCTCCATCTGATTGAAAATCGAGTTAGCGATATTGTTATTACCGCGCCAGTCGGTTGCACGCTCGGCGTAGGTGAATTGATCCATATAATGGCCGCCGAGCTCTGCGGCAAGGCGCGCCGATTCTGCGTAAATCTCACTGGAATGATCGACAAAATGACATTGGCCGCCATAGAAAGTGATCTGCTCAATCTTCTTTTTAGCTGTGCTTTTGGGCATCACGGCAATAAAAGGTAAACCGAGTAAGCGGGCAAAGTAGGCTTCAGAAATCGCCGTACTGCCCGATGAGGATTCGATAATTGGCGTGCCTTGCTTAATCCAGCCGTTACACAGGGCATAGAGGAAGAGTGAGCGGGCGAGGCGATGCTTCAAACTCCCTGTCGGGTGGGTACTTTCATCTTTAAGATAAATATCTATGCCATCGAGCATAGGTAATTCAAGCTTAATCAAGTGGGTATCGGCGCTGCGCTGAAAATCCGCTTCAATCTTGCCTATTGCGTGGGCTTCCCATGTTGGGCAGAGTCTGTGAGCGCTGTGAGAATCCACTGGTGGTTGAATCGTGTTAGAAATCATAGTAGTCACATCGAAAGGGATCATTTTCAGAGCTTATCACAGGGACGGGCAAAGCGGTTTTATTGGATGACCTTGAAGTCATTCGCTTAAAGTCGAGCACGACGTAATTGAAATCAAAAAATGTCGTTAACCAAGAGGTTTACTTAACATAGAAATACTAAGAATTTAATTAGATTAAGCTGAAATAATTAGATTAAGTTGGAAAAGACTATGCGGAAGTGGAACAAGAAGGATATGCGAGAGTGAAAGAAATGGTGGAGGGAGAAGGATTCGAACCTTCGAAGGCTGAGCCGTCAGATTTACAGTCTGATCCCTTTGGCCACTCGGGAACCCCTCCACAAACTTTCTTTTTAGCTTTACAACTAACTTTTAAAATTGTCTTTCAAAACATCATCAATAACGGACTTGTTTATCAAGACAAAACTAAACATTGGCCATGCTTAGTCTTTGAAAATGATCCTCTGCGTTAGAGATAAAGATGGTGGAGGGAGAAGGATTCGAACCTTCGAAGGCTGAGCCGTCAGATTTACAGTCTGATCCCTTTGGCCACTCGGGAACCCCTCCACGAATACCTTTAACGCTTTTGTAAAACTCTACATCATTTTCGAACAACACGATAAAACTTGCAGTGCAAATGGTGGAGGGAGAAGGATTCGAACCTTCGAAGGCTGAGCCGTCAGATTTACAGTCTGATCCCTTTGGCCACTCGGGAACCCCTCCTCAATTGCGGCCGCCATAGTAGTCAGAAACCTTTTCCATGTAAATACCCAATTTAAAAATATTCCTAAAGTTATGTATCAAATGGTCGATTAACTAACAACGAATTGTTTTGACGATGTTTTTTTATGCAAATTGATGTTCCTTTAGTCAACGAAGCCCAAATTGGCACCCGCTTAAACGCGGCGATAGAAAACGACAGACGGGGCGAATTCGCCCTGTTGCTGTCGTTACTGTCGGTTGACGCACGGGACATGGCACAATTCCAATGGCAAAATGAACTTGATATGGCGCAAAAATTACAACGTCAGTTCGAATTGCCACCGCAGCAAAGTTTAATGGCGGATTTATCGTCTGCTGAACCAGTGGTTGATAACAGCAGTATTTTTATGGCTCAAGGTCCACGTGCGTTTCAATTACAACAAGCATTGCGACCGGAAGCCTTAGTCATCCGTGGCGGCGAGTCAGTCGCAATGGCAGAAGCGTTAAGTAACTGTGACCATGTGACTCAGCTGAGGCAAAGGGGCCAATTAACCGCACCCAAAGTCGAGATCATGCACTTTGCTGATCAATTGGCAATCCAACGTAATCTTGTGCCTTTGCTCGCCTCAGCCTAAGGCCGTCTTCCCGCAAGTGGTCTTCAATACCCATCAAGTCAATCTGATCCATTTCGATAAATAAGCGTGAGCTAAAGCCAGTTATCTTGAAGCTTAATTACCTATAATTCGTATTAACCTATCGAGTTAAAATTTACCGCGTTAAAAATTTAACGAGCATATTTTAGTGATGCCGTTAATCAGTCGCTCTATACATTAAGGAATACAGATGAAAGGCATAATAGAAGCACAGAGCCCGACAGTGAATGACACTTGCACCGATTGCGGCAGCTTTGTCGATATCGGCGCCGTTATTGATGAACACGATACGTTATTGACGTTAAATTTTGTTGGCGATAGCGCTCAAGCGGATGCCGAAAGCATGGCAACACGCGCTCAAACTCGATTTGCTGAAGTGCAAACTGAATTTGTGACTAAGACTGAAGGCGTCGACTTACTGCTGACCTTCAATGTCAGCGCGGAAAAAATGATTTTTCAATTGGAAAACGGCCTGTAATTTTTAAAGCAGCACTTTAGTTTTTAGTCGGTCATAGATGTCACGGAAATCGCGCTAATTGCCTAAAAATGCTGCTATTGTTAACCAAATTGTAATAAATTGTGCCACATGTTGCTGTGCTTACAACAGTTAGTGTAATCTGCCTCCAAATAAGAATAATTCAATCAGCTTAATTCCACATTTTGAGGTAAGTTTGCTAACAGCAAAGACCTTTAGCCCAACACGAAGTTTTGTAGGGAACCAGCGTGAAGCGACGTCAGCATCAGCATTTATTGGAGTCTTTGGTACAGTCAACTGCAAAACAGCAGGGCGATTTCACAAAGACGGCAGAGTTAACCACAGAGTTGTTGTGCCAGAATTTAGCGGTTTCTTTGGTATCAGTGTGGACTTTTTCATCTGATCAACAAACCCAATCACTCGTCGCACAATTTGGTTCTATGATGTTGCAAGACATTCATAGGCCTAAGTTATTACAAGATTGTCCCCGGTATGTACACGAGCTCAAAACTCTGCGCCATATCGATGCAGGCAATGCCCTGACCGATCCACGTTTAAGTGAATTGGCTGAGTGCTATTTTATCCCGCGGCAAATCAACTCGAGTCTCGACATCGCCATTCGCATCAATGGCCATCTCGAAGGTGTGCTCTGCATCGAGCGGGCACAATTGACTCCCCACTGGCATGACAGTGAAATTCACCTCGCGTGCCAGATGGCTGACCAATTAGCCCTGACCTTAGCGACAAAACACAGCTACGATAAAGAAGAAAGCTTGAGTTTATTTCGCTGTGCCACTGAACAATCGCGACAAATCAGTATGTTAATTAATCTGCATACTGAAAAAGTCGAGTATGTGAATCAGGCGCACAGTGAAATCACCGGCATGCCCCGTGAGCAGATTATCGGCGCGAATATCCGTGAGTTGGCTTTTTTCAAGCAGCATGCCCAATTAGCCGAGCAAACCCTAGCGCAAATCTTTAGGGGCGAAATTGCCAAAGGCGAAGTGCAGTTTAGTCGTGCCGATGGCAGTTGTTATTGGCTGACATACGTGCTGAGTCAGTTCATTACCGATCGCGGTAATCATTATGCCTTGGTCTCGTGTGAAGAAAATACCGACGAGCATAACTATAAGTCAGAGCTTGAACGGCTTGCTTGGCGTTGTGGATTAACGGGACTCCATAACCGTACTCATTTTAATCGAGTCCTTGAACGTACCACGAAGGGACTGTTGTTATTAGTTGATTTAGTGGGATTTAAGCGTTTTAACGATACCTATGGTCATGAAAATGGCGATAGTTTGTTGATAGAAATTGCCCGCCGTTTGAAACATTTTTCTGAGATTAATAAGGCCACCGAAATTGCCCGCGTCGGCAGCGATGAATTTGCCGTGCTATTGACCGATGATAATGCGGTTTACGATCTCGATTATTTTAGTACGCGCCTGTATCAACATCTTGCTATGCCTATTTTAATCGGCCGTGAGCAAGTCGAACCAAAGCCTGCTTTAGCTGTGGTTGATATTGCCTCTGTGGCGAGTTTGTTTGCCCCATTAACCTGTGCCGATATTGCAGTGCAGTATGCTAAAAAGAAAAAAGGCACTGCAATCCAAGTATTTAACAGCACGTTATTGAGTGCATTTAAAGAGGATGCGCAGATAGAACGTGATTTACACAGTGCGATCCGTGGTCGTCAGTTTGAGCTTTATTATCAGCCACTGAGGGATCTTGAGCAGAATACCTATATTGGCGCCGAAGCCTTAATCCGTTGGCATCACCCTAAAAGAGGCGTGTTATTTCCAGCTTCCTTTATTGATATTGCTGAGCAGTCGGGGATGATTAATTCTATCGGCAGTTGGGTTTTAGAGGCCGCTTGTCGACAGTTGAACCTATGGCAGCATCATAATGCAGATATGACAATGCATGTGAATGTATCGGCCCGCCAGTTCTTCAGTGGTAATTTATTCGAGCAAGTGTGGCAGTTGTTGACGCGTTATCGCTTGAAACCTAAGACGTTAATCTTAGAGATCACTGAGACTGAATTGATGGGTGATATTCGCCACGCGACCTTGTTATGCCAAGAATTAGCGGAATTAGGCGTAGGGCTCGCGATTGACGATTTTGGGACGGGTTACTGCTCTATGCGTTATTTGAAGCAGTTTCCGATCAGTAAACTTAAGATTGATCGTTCGTTTATTTCAGATCTTACCGTCAGCCGTGAAAGTCGCGAAATTGTGTCAGCCATTATCGCCATGGCGAATGCATTAAATATATCTTTGACGGCAGAAGGGGTTGAAACCCTTGAGCAAGAAGCGTTTTTAGCGAAAAGTTTTTGCCATCAGGCACAGGGTTATCTCTATAGTCCTGCATTACGGGAGCCTGAGTTTGCACAATTTATCTTGTCGGCGAAAAGCGCTTCAGTCATAACCCACTAAGTCACAATTATTTCAAATGTGCTGCTCACGATAAAATAAAGGCAACCTAGGTTTGTAATCTTAGGTTGCCTTTATTATTCATCTCTGTGCTTGTTCAATCAGCACTATAAACCTTCACCGTAATTCTCCAGTGCAGCTCAGCACTGTATACCTATTAAGATTTTAAGCAGCATTGTTTGAATTTTTTGCCACTATGGCAAATACAGAGGTCATTTCTACCGGGTAATTTAGCCGTCATTTGCTGGCCTTGGCTGTAATACCAGCGACTTGCTTGGTAGATAAATTCGGATCGCTCATAGATAGCATCAATTTCACCATCGAGCTTATACCAAGCTTTAAAGGTAACTGTGCCATGTCGTTGTTCAGCTATCGCCGCTTGAGCATTGTGGCTTGGTGTTTCAGTACTGCTCTGTACATCTAATCCTAACCAATGTGGGTGAGGACCAGCATTGAGGCTCGTGAGAGTAAGGCCATTTAGATAGTCTGGATGATGTGTTTTTAAAATGTAATCAAAATTTTTCAATACAAATGCGCAGTAGCGTGAGCGCATAAGCTGTTCAGGAGTACGGGCAATGACTTGCCCAGAGTCTACATGCGTATGCAGTGGACCACAGCAATCTTGGTAGCTTAGCCCACTACCACAGGGGCAGGTTTGCTTAGTTGTAGTCATGTTAGCTAAATCTTTAATTTAATTGTATTTGTTTAAATTTATTCGATTTCTATCTAAATGCGCTAGATGTGAGATAGTCCATTTAAACGTAATCGGCATTAACATTAGGGTAATTTTTTACTCGCAGGTAAAGGCGGAAATTGGCGACCATAATATAAGTTAGGTACCGGTTTCGCATTCAGATAATAGCTAGGTTCTGCGCGGTTATTGGTATCTAAGCTCACTTTCCATTGGGTGGATGAGACTTTTTCTGTACCAATAGCAAATTTGCCCGCAAATTCACTCACAGGTTCTCCGGTTTCTTGTGCCGGGTAAAATCGAACCAAATAATAGCCTGTATCTATGGCACCATTACCGATAATTTTGCGTTTAGTAATGCGAAAATCCACGTCGATAGTGGCTTTTTTGGCACGGATTTTATCGAAAAACTTCTTGTAAATGGCGACAATATTGTCTCGTCCATAGTAAATTTCTTTACTTTGACTCTCAGATAAGTAGCTAGCGTCATCAGCGTAAATCTCACGAGTCACCTCAGGGGACAATTGATTAAAAGCACTAATAAACAAAGGGTAATTAGCGTTGATCAATTGATCATCAGTGGATTTTGTATGAGTTTTAGCTGGATTGGCTAAGCTTGGCAGTGACAATAAGCACATCAGGACTAGCGGCAAAAATTTCATTACTTTATTCTAATCTGGCAATCATGGCGTCACTATAATGGAGGCGCTCGCTGAACTAAAGCCTTGAATGTTTACAAAGTGTGTTTCTATACAAGAGTGTGAAGTAAAGGAGCTTGCCATGCTGGATGATGAATCAGCACTGTTTTTTGAGGCAATGGCTGGAGTCGTGCCACTAAAAGGCGATATGCCAGTGGTAAATTTAGCACCGAAAGCGTTGACGGCTGAGCAAATACACAGACGCGATGCTTTACAACGGGAAGTCTTCCTAGCGTGTATGCCACTGGATTTAAAAGCGTTTCCACAGCAAGCGCCAGATGACATTGTGAGCTTTAAGCGTGAGGGGGTACAAGGCGGCGTTTTTAAACGACTGCGAATGGGGCAATACAGCATCAAGATGGAGCTTGATGTGCATGCTTATCGGTTAAACCAAGCTCGTGATGCCGTCCTTAACTATTTACTGGCAGCGCAGGCACATGGTGAACGCTGTGTCATGTTGATCCACGGTAAAGGCTATCAGAGTCAACCCTTTGCGGGATTGCTCAAATCCGCTGTGTGCTATTGGTTATCACAACTCGACATGGTGCTTGCCTATCATTCGGCGAAAACCGAGCAGGGCGGTGCTGGGGCACTTTATGTGATGTTAACTAAGTCAGAACAGCTTAAGCTTGAAAACCGTGAAGCCAATCGTAAAGGAATGGGATGGCGTTAGATTAAACAAATAAGGATTGAATAAAAATGCCCAATTTTATTGGGCATTTTGTTTTATGTTATTGGGTGATGATTTAATAAACCCTTACCAACCACACTGGCGGTTTGCGGTGGTATTTTGCTCATCTAACCATGTTTTAAGTGGTGCGAAGTAATCGAGCACCGCTTTTGCATCCATGGCTTCTTTGCCGGTGACTTCTTTCAATGCTTCTGGCCAAGGTTTACTTAAGCCTAACTCGAGCATCTTATTGAGTTTATCTCCCGCGGCTTGATTGCCATAAATACTGCATCTGTGTACCGGACCTTTATCGCCTGCAGTTTCACACAGCGCTTGATGGAATTGGAATTGCAAAATATGCGCTAGGAAGTAACGGGTGTAGGGTACATTGCCTGGTACATGGTATTTAGCACCCGGATCAAAATCTGCTTCACTACGTTCAGTTGGTGCTTTGACGCCTTGGTATTTTTCCCTCAGATCCCACCAAGCTTGGTTATATTGGGCGGGCGTGATTTCGCCGCTAAACACTTTCCAGCGCCACTGATCTATCATCAGGCCAAAGGGCAAGAAAGCAATTTTGTCTAAGGCTTGTTTTAGTAAGAGGCCGATATCCTTAGATGCATCAGGCACTTCTTCTAATAAGCCGATCTGCTTTAAATAGCTTGGCGTAATCGACAGTGCAATCGTGTCACCAATTGCTTCATGGAAACCATCGTTAGCGCTGTTTTTAAACAGGAAGGGTTGTTGCTTATAAGCGCGTTGATAGAAGTTATGCCCAAGTTCGTGGTGGATAACGCTAAAATCTTCGGCAGTTTTTTGGATACACATTTTAATGCGGATATCGTCGAGATTATCGAGATCCCACGCCGAAGCGTGACAAACCACATCACGGTCCTTTGGCTGAACGAATAGAGAACGCGCCCAAAAACTTTCTGGCAATGGTGCGAACCCTAATGATGTGAAGAAGCCTTCGGCTTGTTTCACCATTTTATGCTCGTCATAGCCTTTCTTTGCGAGTAACTCAGTGACATCGTAACCCGGATCAGCATTGTCAGGGGCCACTAAGTCATACACATTACCCCATTGCTGGGCCCACATGTTGCCAAGTAAGTGTGCCGGGATGGGTCCAGTGGTCGGTGCGACGGTATCGCCGTACTCTTTATTCAATTCTCCCCGTACGTAGCAGTGCAAGGATTCATAAAGTGGCTTAACTTGGCCCCAAAGACGGTCGAGTTCCTGTGAAAAGTCATCGGGCTTCATATCGTATTGACTGCGCCATAGTTCAGACAGGTTGGCATAACCGAGATCCTTTGCGCCTTCATTGGCCAGTTCAACTTCGCGTTGAAACAAGGGGCGCATGGGTTTAGCTATTTCACGCCAGCCTTTCCATGCTTCCAGTAATTTTACGGGATCACGTGATTCGGCCATTAAGCTCGATAGCTCAGGCTGAGTCATACACTTGCCGTCGGCAAAACAGTATTTTCCTTTGCCGTACAAGCCATTTAATTCTGAACTAATTTGTGCCAGCTCGGTATTCTTCGCAGGATCGAGCGGCGCGGGTAATACTAACGCACTGCGCAGGATATTGAGCTTGCGGGCATTTACGGGATCGAGTTGCACATTGGCATACTTAGCCGCCTCTGTTGCAAATTTTACCGACGCGGCACTGACCTTTTCGCCGACTGCGGCAGACAGGGCCGCGGTATCATCAGTAATAAAGTTGCTGTAAATCCACTCGGCGCGATTAGATTCAATCGATAATTCGGCCATCTTGGCTTCAGCATCGTTAATAAAAGCAATGGCTTGTGCTTTATCTGGGGCGGTATTGATGACAGCTGCTTCTGCAGTAGCTGTCTTGTCTGTTTTACTTTGAGCATCATTACAGGCCGTTAATCCCAGCGCGAGTGCCACTGTGAGGGTGATTTTACTGCGACGATTCAATGAAATAACCATGTCTAGTTGTCCTTGTTGTTTTTGTGTTACACAGTTTACCTAAACCACAGGGTTATTGCACAAGGGTTAATTGACTTGTTTTTAACACTTATTCGGACATGTGCGACATACCGCTTATATCACAGACTAGAAAGCGGTGAATTTGTCCAATTTTAGTTTGACATCCGTGGTGCCAATGTTTAATTTAAACGAGTGTTTTAAATTAATTCAAGGTCACGGAATGGCAAGTCGATCCGATACAAAAACTAGAATACTTGATGCCGCAGAAAAACTGTTCGCCGAACGGGGCTTTTCTGAGACTTCCTTGCGACTCATTACCAGCAAAGCTGAGGTGAATTTAGCATCGGTCAATTATCACTTTGGTTCTAAAAAAGAGCTGATCCGTGCAGTGTTAGCCCGCTATTTAGACGTATTTATGCCTGCTGCTTCAAGCCAAATTCACCGTTTAAATGCCGCTCCAGCACAAGCAACACTCGAAGAGATCCTGTCTTCTTTGGTCGATCCTTTATTGGATTTAAACGCGCTACGTACCGAAGGCACCACGATCTTCCTGCAGCTTTTAGGCCGTGGCTATATCGAAAGCCAAGGGCATTTACGTTGGTTTATCACTACCCATTACGGCCAGCATCTGGATGCTTTTGTTAAAGCCGTTTCGGCCAGTGCACCACATATTCCACCCGCTGAAATGTTTTGGCGCTTACACTTTACCTTAGGCACTATCGTGTTCACTATGGCGTCCGCTGATGCCCTAAATGACATTGCTGCTGCTGAGTTTGGTGAGCATAACGACATCGAAGCCGTGATCCGTAAAGTGATCCCCTACATGGCGGCTGGTGTATCAGTCCCCGTTTCTTCTTAATTAAAAGGTCTTGATAATGTTGACGATTATAATTCTTGCCCTGATAGCCATTGTCGTGTTGTTTGCGGTGAAAAATATCCGGATGCAGTTTATTACCCGCCCAGTTTTTAGTTTTTTCAAGAAGGTCTTGCCGCCACTTTCAGATACCGAGCGCGAAGCGATGGAAGCCGGTGATGTCTGGTGGGAAGGGGAGTTATTTCGCGGAAATCCTAACTGGAATACCTTGCACAGCTACGGTAAGCCGACGCTGACAGCTGAAGAAAAAGACTTTATTGATAATCAAGTAATGACAGCACTGACGATGATCGATGATTTCGACATAGTGCATAACCGCAAGGATTTACCGCCGGAGCTGTGGGAATACTTTAAGAAAGAAGGTTTCTTCGCACTGATCATTCCGAAGAAATTTGGTGGTAAAGCTTTCTCTGCCTATGCAAACTCGACCATTGTCAGCAAATTAGCCAGCCGTAGCGTAAGCGCCGCTGTGACTGTGATGGTGCCGAACTCTTTAGGTCCTGGTGAGTTGCTGACCCACTATGGTACGAGCGAGCAGAAAGAACGTTGGTTACCTGCTTTGGCTAAAGGCGATGAAATTCCTTGTTTTGCGTTAACTGGTCCAGAAGCGGGCAGCGATGCCGGCGCTATCCCCGATGTCGGTATTGTGTGTCGTGATACTTTCAACGGCGAAGAAATGCTTGGGCTTAAACTAACATGGGATAAGCGTTATATCACGCTGGCGCCTGTAGCAACAGTTCTGGGGTTAGCGTTCCAAATGCGCGATCCTGAAGGTCTGCTTGGCGATAAGAAAAACTTAGGCATTACCTGTGCGTTGATCCCAACGGATCATCCTGGTGTGGTGATTGGTCGTCGTCATAATCCGCTGGGTATGGCGTTTATGAACGGTACTACTCAAGGTAAAGAAGTGTTTATCCCGCTCGATTGGATTATCGGTGGCCCTGAGTTTGCAGGTAAAGGCTGGCGTATGCTGGTTGAGTGTTTGTCAGCGGGCCGCGGTATTTCATTGCCAGCATTGGCAACGGCTTCTGGTCACATGGCGACTAAGACGACAACGGCTTACAGCTATGTGCGTCACCAGTTTGGTATGGCAATTGGTCAGTTTGAAGGAGTGCAAGAAGCGCTGGCGCGTATTATTGCCAACACTTATCAGTTAGAAGCCGCACGCCGTTTAACAACCACGGGTATCGATCTTAAAGTCAAACCTTCGGTCGTGACCGCGATAGCTAAGTACCACATGACTGAATTAGGCCGTTCAGTGATGAACGATGCCATGGATATTCAATCGGGTAAGGGCATTCAATTAGGACCTAAAAACTATTTAGGCCACCCTTATATGTCGAATCCAATTTCGATCACTGTGGAAGGCGCGAATATTCTAACCCGCTCGTTGATGATTTTTGGTCAAGGTGCGACTCGCTGCCATCCTTACGTGCTTGCCGAAATGGAAGCCGCAGCGATGGAAAACCAACATGAAGCCTTAGAGCGTTTTGATGCGTTATTAATGGGTCACATGGGTTATGCAACGCGTAATGCTTTCAGTGCTTTGTTTAGCGCGTTAAGCGGTAGCCGTTTTGGCAGTGCGCCAGTGAGCGGTGAAACTAAGCAGTACTATAAAGATATGTCGCGTATTTCGTCTGCATTAGCCTTAATGACAGATTTATCTATGCTGATCATGGGCGGCGATTTAAAACGCAAAGAAATGCTCTCAGCACGTATGGGTGATGTGCTCAGCCAGTTATATTTAGGCTCAGCAACCTTGAAGTTGTTTGAAGATAATGGTCGTCAACAGGACGATTTGCCTGCGGTACGTTATGTAATGGCCAATCGTTTGCACTTGGCGGCGAAAGCGTTGGAAGACACGATTCGTAACTTCCCAAGCCGTCCTGTGGCCTGGTTACTGCGCGGCTTAATTTTCCCACTGGGTAATCACTTCACTGCACCGAGCGACAAAATGGCGACCGATTTAGTTAGCGGTATGTTGAAGCCTGGCCCTGCTCGTGAACGTATTACTTTCTTATGTCCTGAATTTGAAGGGGATAAGGGTGGTATTGCTGAAGTTGAGCAAGCATTTATCGCGCAATATGCCTGTAAAGATATCTATAAAAAACTGAAGAAAGCGCAGCGTGCCGGTGAGTTGCCAGCAAAAGTGCCGAATCTCGTCTTGTTTGCAAAAGCACTCGAGACTGGCGTTATCACTGCCGACGAAGAGCAAAAGTTACAGCATGCTGATAAGCTGCGCTTAGCGGCAATTAATGTGAATGATTTCGAAGCGTTATAGTGATTGCTAGTGTTTGATGTTATCGTTTAATGTTAGCTTTTAATGTTAGTGCAGTTTGGCCTAAGCGGTGTTAACTTCGATGGCTACGCCGCTTGGTCCGCTTAGATTTCCCCCAGCAATGAGAGACCGATAAATCAGCACCAACAGAAATCTGCACTTACAGAAAACAGTCAATATAAAAAAACCACCTTCATGAGGTGGTTTTTTATTGGCTGTTTTCTAACGAGCTTGAGTTGTTAGAAGAAGCTTAAGCAACTTAAGCTACGATCAACACTTTACAGGTGTTAGTGCCGCCAATCGTTTCCATTGCATCGCCTTTGGTCATTAATACCATATCACCGCTATTCAAATAACCAGCCGCTGTTAATGCTTCTAACGCTTTTTGCGCTAGCTCATCGGCTGGGTGGATAGTTGAATCGAAGTAGATTGGCAACACGCCGCGGTACAAGGCCATTTTGGCTAGGGTTGTTGCGTGACGTGATAAACCTAAGATTGGCAGTGAAGAACTGATACGAGACATCAACTGTGGTGTTGCACCTGATTCAGTCAGAGCGATAATCGCCTTAACGCCTTCTAGGTGGTTTGCTGCATACATAGTTGATAGCGCAATGGTCTCTTCAACTGAAGTGAAACGCACATCTAATCTATGCTTAGACACAATCACACTTGGGTGAGATTCTGCGCCAACACACACGTTTGCCATTGCCTTAACGGTTTCTTCTGGGAAGTCACCGGCAGCAGTTTCAGCAGATAACATCACAGCATCGGTACCATCAAGCACAGCGTTCGCCACGTCCATCACTTCGGCGCGGGTTGGCATTGGGCTTGAAATCATCGATTCCATCATCTGAGTGGCAGTGATGACGACTTTATTCAGTTGACGTGAACGGGCGATTAACTTCTTCTGCACCGCAACGAGTGCAGCATCACCAATTTCAACACCTAAGTCACCACGGGCAACCATAACAACGTCAGACGCTAAGATAACATCATCCATAGCTGCATCGGTCGCAACCGCTTCAGCACGTTCAACTTTAGCAACGATCAACGCATTACAACCTGCTTGACGGGCAAGATCGCGTGCATAGTCCAAGTCAGCACCACTGCGCGGGAAAGACACGGCTAAATAATCCACTTGGATCATTGCTGCAGTGAGAATGTCAGCCTTGTCTTTTTCGGTCAGCGCAGCAGCAGAAAGTCCGCCGCCTTGTTTGTTAATACCTTTGTTGTTAGATAAAGGGCCTGCCACAGTCACTGTGGTATGCACTTTACGGCCTTCAACACGCTCAACGCGTAATTGAACACGGCCATCATCTAACATCAGGATATCACCAACAGTCACATCGTCTGGCAATTGCTTGTAATCGATACCCACTTGGGTCTCGTCGCCTTCACCTTTGGCTAACTCGGCATCAAGTACATAGGCTTGACCTAATACGAGTTGTACTTTCTTATTGTCTTTGAAAGTAGAAACGCGGATTTTAGGGCCTTGTAAGTCACCAAGAATGGCCACATGAACGCCTAACTCTTTAGCGATTTCGCGCGCTTGAGTTGCTCGTTTTAGATGATCTTCGGGGGAACCGTGGGAGAAATTAAGACGTACAACGTTTGCACCTGCCGCGATGATGCGGCGTAGGTTATCATCACGATCGGTAGCGGGACCTAGAGTGGTGACGATTTTGGTTCTGCGGAACATAAGGATACTCCGTTAAAGTTAAAAAAAATCTTGGGACTATATTACCATGCAATTCCAAATTTTGTAGTAAAGTTACAATCAAATTGATCTAAAGTTATGTATGAAAATTGTGAGGTATCGCTGATATTTGCACGATAAATGGCTAGGTTAAGGATCAACACTAGCCATTTTTAGAAAAGGAAGTGAGTTACAGTATCGGATCTTTATTGATGCGAGACTCTTTTAACACTTCTTTCACTCGTTTCAAATTATCGCGGAAACGTGGGCCTCTACGTAAGGTAAAACCCGTTGCCAATACATCTATAGTGACTAATTGGGCTAAACGCGAGGCCATAGGTAAATACATGTCAGTATCTTCTGGCACTTCCATTGTCACGGGCAGTGTACATTCCATTGACAAAGGCGAGTTGCGGGCGGTAATACCAATCACAGCTGCACCATTTTCTCTCGCTAAACGCGCGATTTCAATCAATGACTTAGTACGGCCAGTGTGGGAAATCAATACCACCACATCGCCCTCATTACTGTTGATACAGCTCATGCGTTGCATTAGAACATCGTCAAAACAGATGACAGGGACATTAAAGCGGAAGAATTTATTTTGCGCGTCATGGGCAACTGAAGCGGATGCGCCTAGGCCAAAAAAGGAAATAGTCTTAGCTTGAGTGAGAATATCAACGGCTTTATTAATGGCTGAAATGTCTAGGCTTTGACGTGCGGTATCGAGCGAAGCCATTGAAGATTCGAATATTTTTGTCGTGTAAGACTCAGTTGAATCATCTTCTTCAACGTGGCGGCTCACATAAGGTGTACCGTTCGCAAGACTTTGCGCTAGATGTAACTTAAAATCAGGGAAACCTTTAGTATCTAAGCGGCGGCAGAAACGATTCACAGTAGGTTCACTGACATCTGCCATCTTAGCCAGTGTGGCGATGCTAGAATGTATAGCTGTCTGTGGTGATGCTAAGATCACCTCTGCAACTTTGCGTTCTGATTTACTAAAATGGGTGAGGCTTTTTTGAACCTTTTCTAGGGTATTCATACGCGTATGTCCGCTAAATTGAGAATGTAATTTTATTTATTTTTATTTCGTGGGAGCAGATCAAGACTGGCGGCCCACTAATAGACTCTATGTAGTAACTTTTCAGTACAATTTTGAAATAAGACTTTACTACCTTCAGTAATTTAAGCACAAAAAGCATATCAGATTTATGCAGCAAGTGACTAGTTAGCTAGAATGTTAATATTTATAAAAATAGATGCATTTAACAAATTCTGTTGTTATATTACAACAAAAGTGTGGATTTCTTCATCGACATGAAGGGACACGACATACAAAGGAGATCGTAACGCAATGGGCAAAACAACATCAGGCGCCAAAGCTTGTGACTTCGTACTCTTTGGTACTAAAGGCGATTTGGCACGACGCAAGTTGTTACCTTCTTTATACCAGCTAGATAAAGCTGAACTTCTCGATAAAGATACGAAAGTGATCGGTGTCGCGAAAGACGAGTTTACTCAAGATGAGTTTATCGAATTAGTCACGCTTGCATTAAACACCTTCGTGAAAGAGCCTTTGTGCGAAGAGACTCTCCAACGTTTCCTGTCCCGCTGCCACTATATAGGCACTAACTTTACCGATTCAGCGGGCTACAGTGCCTTCCATGATCTGCTCAAACCAGAAGAGCGCGTTATGGTCAGTTACTTTGCTACGCCACCTGCAATATTCGGCGACATTTGCCGTTGTTTGCATGAACAAGATCTTATCCACCCAGATTCACGCGTGGTGCTCGAAAAGCCCATCGGCTCAGATTTAGACTCTTCTCGCGTTATCAATGACCAAGTTTCCGCTTACTTCAAAGAACGTCAGGTTTACCGTATCGATCATTACTTAGGTAAAGAAACCGTACAGAACTTGATTGCACTGCGTTTTGCTAACTCTTTATTTGCCTCTAAGTGGGACAACCGTACGATTGACCACGTCCAGATCACAGTCGCAGAAGAAGTGGGCATCGAAGGCCGTTGGGGTTACTTCGACAAAGCGGGTCAAATGCGTGACATGATCCAGAACCATTTGCTGCAAGTGTTAACGCTCGTTGCTATGGATCCACCGGTCAACTTAGACGCTGACAGCATCCGTGATGAAAAAGTCAAAGTGCTTAAATCACTGCGTCCGATTAATTCTGACAATGTGTATGAAAATACCGTACGCGGTCAGTACAGTGCTGGCTTCTTAAAGGGCAGCCCAGTACCGGGTTATTTAGAAGAAGAAGGCGCCAACCTTCAATCACACACAGAAACCTTCGTGGCTATTCGTGTGGATATCGACAACTGGCGTTGGGCGGGCGTGCCTTTCTATTTACGTAGCGGTAAACGTATGCCGTTTAAGAGCTCTGAAATTGTGGTGTATTTCAAAAACCCACCGCATAACTTGTATCGCTCAAGCTACCGTAATCTGCCACCGAACAAGCTGACAATCCGTTTGCAGCCCCATGAAGGGGTTGAAATCCAGATGATGAACAAAGTGCCAGGTTTGGAGCAAAAACAACGTCTACAAACCACTAAACTCGATTTGAGCTTCTCCGATACCTTTAAAAATGAACGTATCGCCGATGCCTATGAGCGTCTATTACTCGAAGCTATGCTCGGTAATCAAGCGCTGTTCGTGCGCCGCGACGAAGTCGAGCAGGCATGGACTTGGGTTGATGGCATTATTCAATCGTGGGAACAAAGCAACGAAAAACCAAAACCTTATCCTGCGGGTACTTGGGGTCCAGTTGCGTCAGTTGCTTTGATCACCAAAGATGGCCGTTCGTGGGACGAGTAGGAGACTTTGATGATTAAAGAAACCGTATTCAAATCTTTCGATACGCCAAGTGCGTTAGAACAGCAACTGGCCAGCAAGATTGCGAGCCAGTTACAGGAAGCCGTCGATGCCCGCGGAAAAGCGAGCCTAGTGGTTTCCGGTGGTTCGACGCCGCTTAAGTTATTTCAACTATTGAGCATGAAGTCCATCGATTGGAGTGATGTTTATATCACTCTCGCCGATGAGCGCTGGGTTGAGGCCGACGCCGATGCTTCTAATGAACGTCTAGTGCGTGAACATTTATTACAAAACCGCGCGTCGAATGCCAAATTCCGCGGTTTAAAAAACATGTTTTCGACCGCAGAAGCGGGCGCCGATATGGCCGCCGAGTCCTTGTCTAACTTCCCACGTCCTTTTGATGTGGTGGTGTTAGGCATGGGTAACGATGGTCATACCTGCTCTTGGTTTCCCTGCAGTGCTGAGCTTGAAAATGCGCTCACAACCCAAGCCTTGTGTGTGGCGACGAACCCCACCACAGCGCCCCATGGCAGAATTACGCTCTCTAAGAGTGCGATTCTGAACAGCAGACAAATTTATCTGCACTTGGTCGGGGAACAGAAATTATCCGTATATCGTCAAGCGTTAGAAAGTGATGATGTCCATGCTATGCCTATCAGAGCCGTATTAGCGCAGCGTAAAACGCCCGTTGATGTGTTCTGGAGCGCTTAAGGAGTCACTATGCACTCAGTAGAAATACACTCAGTAGTTCAAGCTGTTACCGACAGAATTATTGCCCGTAGCAAAGCGTCACGTGAAGGTTATCTCGCCGCATTGAATGATGCCCGTAACCATGGTGTACACCGTAGCTCATTGAGCTGTGGCAACTTAGCCCATGGTTTTGCCGCCTGTAATCCAGACGACAAAAATGCATTGCGTCAATTGAATAAGGCGAACATCGGCATAGTGACGGCATTTAACGATATGTTATCTGCGCACCAACCCTATGAAAGCTATCCTGAATTGCTGAAAAAAGCCTGTCAGGAAGTCGGCAGTGTTGCACAAGTGGCGGGCGGTGTTCCGGCCATGTGTGATGGTGTGACTCAAGGTCAACCCGGTATGGAATTGAGCTTACTGAGTCGTGAAGTGATTGCTATGGCAACGGCTGTGGGCTTGTCTCACAACATGTTCGATGGTGCTTTACTGCTCGGCATTTGCGATAAAATCGTTCCAGGTTTGCTTATCGGCGCCTTAAGCTTTGGTCACTTACCTATGTTATTCGTGCCCGCAGGGCCGATGAAATCAGGTATCCCGAACAAAGAAAAAGCCCGTATTCGTCAGCAATTTGCCCAAGGTAAAGTGGATCGCGCGCAGCTGCTCGAAGCAGAAGCCCAGTCTTACCACAGTGCAGGAACATGTACCTTCTACGGCACTGCAAACTCGAATCAGCTGATGCTTGAAGTGATGGGTCTGCAGTTACCAGGCTCGTCGTTTGTAAATCCTGATGATCCACTGCGCGAAGCCTTAAACAAGATGGCCGCTAAGCAAGTGTGTCGTTTAACCGAAATGGGTACTCAATATACCCCAATCGGTGAAGTGGTCAGCGAAAAGTCTGTGGTTAACGGCATTGTGGCACTTTTGGCTACTGGCGGTTCAACTAACTTGACGATGCACATTGTCGCCGCGGCTCGTGCTGCCGGTATTATTGTGAACTGGGATGATTTTTCTGAATTATCCGATGCTGTACCATTAGTGGCGCGCGTGTATCCAAACGGTCATGCCGATATTAATCATTTCCATGCAGCCGGTGGCATGGCGTACTTAATCAAAGAATTGCTCGATGCGGGTCTATTGCATGAAGAGGTGAATACCGTTGCGGGCTTTGGTTTACGCCGTTATACCCAAGAGCCAAGGCTGCTTGACGGTGAACTGCGCTGGGTCGATGGTCCAACGACTAGCTTAGATACTGAAGTGTTAACGTCAGTCGCATCACCTTTCCAAGGCAACGGTGGCTTAAAATTACTCAAAGGTAACTTAGGCCGCGCTGTGATCAAAGTGTCAGCAGTACAAGAACAACATCGTGTCGTTGAAGCGCCCGCGGTGGTGATTGACGATCAAAACAAACTCGATGCCTTGTTCCAAGCCGGTGCTTTGGATAGAGATTGTGTTGTCGTGGTTAAAGGTCAAGGCCCGAAAGCTAACGGTATGCCAGAACTGCACAAGTTAACCCCATTATTGGGAACGCTTCAGGACAAAGGCTTTAAAGTCGCGCTGCTGACCGACGGTCGCATGTCTGGTGCGTCGGGTAAAGTCCCTGCGGCCATTCACTTGACGCCAGAAGCCTTAGATGGCGGTTTAATTGCTAAAGTCCAAGATGGCGACTTGATCCGTGTCGATGCGTTAACTGGCGAACTGAGCCTGCTGGTCTCTGAAGCTGAACTTGCCACCAGAGCCGCGGGAATAGTGGATTTACATCGCTCACGTTATGGCATGGGCCGCGAGTTATTTAGTGCGCTACGTTCAAATCTAAGTAGTCCAGAAACTGGTGCGCGTTGTACTAATGCCATCGATGAACTTTATTAATACAAAGGAAGAATAACGCAATGCTTGAGAATAACTGGTCACTACAGCCACAAGATATTTTTAAACGCAGCCCTATTGTTCCTGTTATGGTGATTAACAAGATTGAACATGCGGTGCCATTAGCGCGAGCACTGGTTGCCGGCGGCATTAGCGTGTTAGAAGTGACTTTGCGTACGCCTTGTGCACTCGAAGCTATCACTAAAATCGCCAAAGAAGTGCCTGAGGCCTTAGTCGGCGCAGGGACTATCTTAAACGAAGCTCAGCTTGATCTTGCGATTGCCGCTGGTGCGCAGTTTATTATTACTCCAGGTGCAACGGTTGAACTGCTCAAAGCGGGTATGCATGGTCCAATCCCTTTAATTCCAGGGGTTGCGAGCATTTCAGAAGTGATGACGGGGATGGCGCTCGGTTACACCCACTTTAAATTCTTCCCAGCCGAAGCTTCGGGTGGTGTTGATGCTCTTAAAGCCTTCTCGGGTCCGCTAGCGGACATTCGCTTCTGCCCAACAGGCGGCATTACGCCAAGCAGCTATAAAGATTATTTAGCGCTGAAAAACGTCGATTGTATTGGTGGTAGTTGGATTGCGCCAACGGATGCAATGGAACACGGCGATTGGGATCGTATCACTCAACTTTGTAAAGATGCCATTGGCGCTTTATAAATCGAGTTTGAAATAGTGACAAAATAAAAAACCACCGCAAGGTGGTTTTTTGTCTTTTATCTTTCACATTTTGATAAAGAACGGCTGTGATAGCTGACTCTGTAGAAAGTCGGGTTTTTACAGTAACACGAGCATTTACAAACAGTCTGGCTTTATAGAAAGCCGGGCTGCGAAATGATCGCTTGCCTACATTTCCTTACTCAGCTCCACATTCGAGCCCGCTTTGGGGCTAAATAGCTGTTGATACAGTCGCCCCGCAAACTCATCTGTCATCCCCGAAATATAGTCCGCCAACACTCTGTGACTGTTTAAACCTTGTTGCTCACTTTCGCGCCAGCGTTCTTGGGTGTTCAGTGGCAGCAAACGCTCGGGATCGGAAGCGAAGGCTTCGAATAAGCCCATCACAATCTGCTGGCCTTTATATTCGAGCATTTGGATCTCGGGTTTACGGATCACGTATTTATAAACCAGTTGCTTGAGCACATTGAGCGCAATGGCAAATTCCGGCTCTAACGTCGCATTAAAGCGCAATAATGGTTCTTCGAACACGTCATCTTCTGAGATAACAATAGCGGTGACAAAGCCATTAACGAGTGTGCCTATGGCATCTTTACGCAAGTGATGCTCATGGGAAAACAGCTTATTACCAATATCGGCAAGCTCTTGTCGTATCCACGCATCACTGCTGTTCGTCAGTGTCGGCGCCACATCTTGATGCCACTGGGATGCTGTGACTATGCCCATCACAATCGCATCTTCGAGATCGTGCACCGCATAGGCGATGTCATCAGCCAGTTCCATAATCGAGCAATCGAAGGATTTAAACTGGGTTCGCAAATGCGGATAGTGGTGCAGGGCGGGGTGTGAACCTTGCTGTGTCGAGGTAAAACGACGGCTATCCGCCTCAGACAAAGGCTCAAGCACCCAAGCGAAGATGTCGTTATCATCGTCGAAAATGCCCTTAACCGGCGGCCATTGTGACGGCTTGAGCTGTCTATGGTTGGTGATTTCATTATGTTCACCCGCGACAAATAGCCTCGAGTGCGGCGCTGGGTATTTTAAAATCCCGAGCATGGTACGCCGACACAAGTTCATCCCAAAATCTAATGTATAGGGCTCAAGCTTAGATAAAATGCGAAAAGTTTGGCCGTTACCTTCAAAACCGCCATGGTCGCGCATCATGTAATTCAATGCGACTTCACCACCGTGGCCGAAGGGAGGATGACCAATATCGTGGGCCAAGCACAGGGACTCTAATAAGCTCATAGAGCAAAGCAGTTGTTTATGTTGTGGATATTTGCGCCTGAGCTGAGCAGCTATGCCGGTACCAATTTGCGAGACTTCGAGTGAGTGGGTTAATCGGGTGCGATAGAAGTCATTCATGCCAACGCCGAGCACTTGCGTTTTGGCCTGGAGGCGGCGAAAGGCGGCCGAGTGGAGAATACGCGCCCTGTCTCTTTGGTAGGGGCTGCGGTGATCGTTACGCCGTTGTTTATCTTCACCATGACGGCGTTCTTGCCAAACACTTGAAGTCATATGCATTCCTAGCGAGAGTGGAAAATCAAAGCATCTTGTTAATTTCGTCTAAATTCAAAGTGAAACTGGGTACAAAGCAGTTCATAAAATACTGTACTGCAGGATCGGGATTCGTCGCCAGCATGTCTTCAAGTCGCTTGCGGGCGGTATTAAATTCACTGTTGCCAGCGCGGTTTTCCTCAAGGCATTTAAGATAGGCACACAGAGTATCAGCCGATTTCACTATGGTCTTGTAAACGGGATCGGCGTAATCGCTGATGAACAGACTGCGATAATCCTCTTTAAATTCCTCAGGTACCATATCTAACATGCGCTGCTCGGCAATCGCCTCAATCTTTTTATACTCGGCTTCAATTTCTTTATTGAAGTATTTCACTGGCGTCGGTAAGTCACCCGTGAGAATTTCACTGGCATCGTGAAAAATCGCCAGACTCGTGGCTTGATGGGGATCGAGCGTCGTGCCGAATTTCTTATTACTGATGATCACTAGTGCATGGGCCACCATGGCAACTTGCAGCGAGTGTTCTTGAACATTTTCAGTGCGAACGTTGTACATCAAAGGCCAGCGTTGGATAAGTTTCATGCGAGCTAAATGCGCAAATAAGTGACTCATAGTTTTCCTGCTAAAGAGTGAAATCGGTAGGCGACAAGCTGCAATGGAAGACATGATACGAGTGAATAGGCAGTATTGACGCTAGTGAAGTCTTAGATTATCACAGCCTTGGATGACACGTGAGCATGAGCGTGGAGGATTTAAAGAAATAGCTAAAAATAAAGCGACCACTAGGATCGCTTTATGACTCAAACTGTTAACTGAGGATAAACTTACTGCCGATAGTTTTCGAGGAAGGCGCCAAACTCGGTAAATGCTTTCTTCAGATCTTCTTTATAGGGCAAGAAAACCACTCGTAAATGGTCAGGCTCAGGCCAGTTAAAGGCCGTGCCGTGCACTAACAGAATTTTCTTTTCTCTGAGTAAATCCAGCACTAAACGCTCATCATCCCTTAGGTTGAATTTCTTCATATCCAGTTTCGGAAAGGCATAGAGTGCGCCCTTTGGTTTTTTAACGCTCACACCTGGAATTTGGTTAAGTAATTCGTAACAGGCATCCCTTTGGACTGTGAGGCGGCCATTAGGCAAAATAAGCTCGTTAATACTCTGATAACCGCCGAGCGCGGTTTGAATCGCATGTTGATTGGGCACGTTTGCGCAGAGGCGCATCGAGGACAGCATCTCTAAGCCTTCGATGTAACTTTTAGCAGCCTTAAGATTGCCAGATAACATCATCCAACCAACACGAAATCCTGCTGCACGATAAGCCTTTGATAAACCGTTAAAAGTAACAGTTAAAATATCATCTGATAGACCCGCAGCAGGAATATGCTTGGCTTCATCGTATAAAATTTTATCGTAAATTTCATCGGCAAAAAGGATCAGATCATGTTGACGACACAGTTCAACCACTTGCAGCAGTAATTCTCTGCTGTATACCGCTCCGGTTGGATTGTTCGGGTTAATCAGCACTATGCCGCGGGTACGTGATGAAATTTTACTTTTAATGTCGTTGAGATCGGGGAACCAGTCCGCTTCTTCATCACAGCGATAATGCACAGCCTTGCCGCCCGCGAGATTCGCCGCAGCCGTCCACAGGGGATAGTCTGGAGAGGGGATTAAGATCTCATCATCGGTATTTAGCAAGCCTTGCATTGCCATCATAATGAGTTCTGAAACGCCGTTGCCTATATAGATATCTTCGATATCGACACCAAAAATCCCTTGGGCTTGATAATGCTGCACTATGGCCTTACGGGCAGAGAATAATCCTTTTGACTCACAGTAGCCTTGGGCACTGGGTAAATTGAGGATCACATCGCGCACAATTTCTTCAGGCGCTTCGAAACCGAAGGGGGCCGGATTACCAATGTTGAGTTTGAGGATTCGATGCCCCTCGTCTTCTAAACGTCTGGCTTCCTTGTGCACTGGGCCGCGGATGTCATAGCAAACGGTATCCAGCTTGTTGGATTTGATGATAGGGCGCATTTACACCTCGGAACATGCATAAAGTTTTGGCTTAAGTTAGCGCACCATAACGAAATTTCATTGCAGATGAAAGGGGGGATAAGCACAGAATTGCGCTTTTTTTATAAATATCCCTCAGTTAAATATGCTTTAACAGTCGATTAAAGAAATCTGCACAAGTTTTATGTTCTGACATTGGCATGATTTTAAGATTGTTTATCTATTGGGTTGGTAGGGGAATCTTGTTTATGTTTTTCATTTCGAAAGATGAAAATGCGTTTTCATTAGCTGACTCATATTTGATTTCTCTATATTAGCCATATTAATCGTAACAGAAGAAAATGTATTTTAGCTGATACTTAATGGTTGATTTTTAATCACAGATTTTTGATAAGGTAAACTTATGCAAGCGGCATTTTATCTTGTGATAATTAGGCATATTTATTGAATGCTTATTAAGCTAAGAAGATCATAAATGTTTAAGTTACAATGGCGTTAAAAGTCTTTTAGATTATGCGGTTATGTAAAATTGTCTCACGGGAATTCAATTTATTTTCTATCAAGTTAAATTTATAGTTGACTCAATATTCGATGCGCTTTATTTTCTGCGCGATGTTTTTGGCAAGGCACCTTAGATAGCAAGCAATTCGCGGGTTTTATCTTCAGGGTTAGTCATCATGAAGCAGCTGTGTTGACGTTCTGAATCGTGTTGATTTCAGGCGTTATTCTAAAACCATTTGCCTTTTAGGCGATTTATTTAGAGGACCTAAGTGCATGTCTGAACCGACAGCGTTAAGTCTCATTCCACCTTTGGTGGTATTGGTGTTAGCTATTTGGTTACGCCGTCCTATTTTATCTTTGATCATAGGTGCGGTAACCGGTTTCCTGTTACTCGATCCCAGTCAAGTCTTAAACAATTTTGCTAGTGTGTCATTGAAGGTTATGGCCGATGAAACCATAGGTTGGTTGATTCTGGTGTGTGGTGGTTTTGGCGCGCTCATCGCACTTTTAGTACGAACTGGCGGCGCCTTAGCGTTTGGCCGCAATGCACTTAAATTGGCGAAAGGACCTAAATCTTCCCTATTAATGACTTTTATCCTTGGGATCGTGATTTTTATCGATGACTATCTCAATGCGTTGACCGTGGGTGAAACCATGAAGCGTGTAACGGATAAATTTAAAGTGTCCCGTGAAATGCTCGCCTATGTCGTGGACTCCACCGCCGCGCCCGTGTGCGTGTTAGTGCCATTATCGACTTGGGCGGTATTTTTTGGTGGATTACTGGTGGATAACGGTGTGGCAGCCGAAGGTCAAGGCATTGCAGTTTATATGCAAGCCATTCCTTACATGCTTTATGCTTGGTTAGCTGTGGCTATGGTACTACTTGTCGCATTAGGTATTGTGCCCGCTATTGGTCCAATGAAGACTGCGCAGCTGCGCGCTGCCCAAGGTGAACCCGCTGAAGCGCAGGTGGATTTCGACCAAGTGCAAACTTCGGATGAATATGCGGTTAAAGCCATAGAAGAGGAATTTAAGCACGCCGATAATCAGGGCAAACTGCATAACTTTTTAGTGCCTATTGGTTTGTTAGTTGCCTTTACCGTGTACTTTGATATCGACGTGTGGAAAGGCTTGCTGGCGACCTTAGTTATCACGATTCCTTATTATGCAGTGCAGCGTTTGATGCCATTTTCAGAGATGATGGACCAAATGATCGATGGCTTTAAAAGCATGCTACCGGCCATTAGCACTGTGATTGCGGCGTTTGTGTTTAAGGATGTGTGCGATCAGTTGTTACTGCCGCAGTATGTCATTGAGGCATTAAGCCCATTTATGACACCTAAATTGCTGCCTGCGGTAGTGTTTTTATCTATGGCTATACTCGCGTTTGCCACAGGTTCGAGCTGGGGTATATTTGCCGTGACAATTCCTATCGTGATGCCATTAGCGCAAGCGGTTGGGGCGGACATCCCATTAGTCATTGGGGCCTTATTGTCTGCATCATCATTTGGTAGCCAAGCGTGCTTCTACTCAGATTCAACCGTATTGGCCGCCCAAGGCTCAGGTTGTAACTTAGTGAGCCATGCTGTGACTCAGTTACCTTATGCACTTATCGCAGCAGTAATAGCATTTATCGGCTTTATTGTGATTGCATAACTTCTGTCATGATTAATATAAGAAACCAGCTACGGCTGGTTTTTTTATGTCTGCCGTAATGGGGTTAGGCGGCTAGGGTGAGTAAAGAGTGATGAGGCTTGAACTAGAATAAACACGATTACACTACTAAATGAAGATTTTCAACTGATGTCAAATTATATTTTACGGAATTGTCATTTATATTTTACATATTTCATCGTCGCCATGTAGCTTTTCAAATCAAAGCCTGATTATACTTTGCATCCTTCAGGGCATTATTTTCAACATTAGTGGCAAACGAATCAAATGGACTCAACTCTTCTTACTGCGTTTTTCGAGCACGGCACAATACGTGATGTCGAGTGTTTATTCCCTGATATTTCAGGCTATCCAAGGGGAAAGCTTATGCCAGCCCGAAGTTTTGCTCAGGGTGCTGAATTACGTATTGCCCAAGCGATTTCGATGCAAGCGATTACCGGTGAGTATTCCTACGATCCAGTTTTCCCTGATGCTGATCCTGATCTTTTACTCGTCCCCGATTACAGCACCCTCAAGATGATCCCATGGAGCACAGTGCCGCGCGCATTTGCCATCCATGACTGTGTATTACTGGATGGCAATTTATGTCCATTTGCGCCGCGCTCTATGTTAAAAAATGTGTTGGCCCGTTACCAAGCCCTTGGGTTAACGCCCGTGGTGGCCCCTGAGATTGAGTTTTATCTGACTGAAGCCAATACCGATCCGAGTGTGCCGTATCAGGCACCCATGTCAAAAAGTGGCCGAGCTGAAAATGGTCAATCTGCGTTTAGCATGAATATGCTCAATGAACTCGCACCATTTTGGGATGAGTTTAATGCCGCTATCGATGCGATTGGGATTAAAGGTGATACTTGGATCCATGAAATGGGGCTATCGCAATATGAAATTAACTTAGTGCATGGCGATCCGCTGGCCTTAGCGGATCAAGCCTTTATGTTTAAATACGCGGCGAAAGAAATCGCCATTAAACATGGCTTGAATGCAATTTTTATGGCGAAACCCATAGCGGGTCAACCCGGCAGTTCTATGCATTTACATCAAAGTGTCGTCGATGATAAAGGTCATAATATTTTCAGCCATGCTGATGGTAGTGACACTGACCGTTTTCACCACTACATCGGCGGATTACAAAAGTATCTACCTGATTTAATGTTGTTATTTGCACCCAATATCAATTCATTTAGACGTTACATTTCCGGCAGTCAAGCGCCGATTAATTTAAGTTGGGGCGTTGATAATCGCACCACTGGCCTACGTGTGCCATTAAGTGCTCCAGTGGCGAGACGGGTAGAGAATCGCATTGCGGGTGCCGATGCTAATCCGTACCTGATGATTGCCGCATCTTTGGCAGCGGGCCTTGCCGGAATAGAAGAAAAATTATCGCCAAGTGCACCAGAAACTGGGAGCGCTTATGAGAGCAGCCATGACCTCGCGCAGACATTTTTAGCTGCGTTAACGCAAATGCGCCAAAGTGATTCGGCACGACGCTTACTCGGGGACGATTTTGTCACTGGCTTTGTATCGGTGAAGGAAATTGAATTCCAAAGTTATTTGAGTGAGATAGGGGCTTGGGAGCGACGTTTCTTAGGGCCGCAATGCTAACGCTTTTATGAATAAGGGAATTATTACTTATAAAAGTTTTAACCCCTTCAATGACTCAAGAGTCTTAAAAATGAGTGACTAAAAAATAGCGACAAAAAAGCCAGTGCAAGCACTGGCTTTTCTTCGTCTGGAAACGAGAAGGGCGATTAAACGCGCTTCTTGAATTCACCAGTACGAGTGTCGATTTCAATTTTGTCGCCTACTTTCACGAAGTCAGCAACACTTACTGTGCCACCGCCAGTGATAGTCGCTGGCTTCATCACTTTACCTGAAGTGTCGCCACGAGCTGAAGGCTCAGTGTAGATCACTTCACGTACGATAGTGGTTGGCATTTCAACAGAGATAGCTTTGCCATCATAGAAAGTCACTTGGCAAGTTTCTTCCATACCGTCAACGATATAAGCCGCTGCATCACCTAGGTTTTCAGCTTCTACGTCGTATTGGTTGTATTCTGCATCCATGAATACAAACATAGGATCTGCAAAGTAAGAATATGTGCAGTCAAGACGATCTAAGATGATGTCTTCTAACTTATCTTCACCTTTGAAAGTCGTTTCAGTTCCAGAGTTAAGCAGTAAGTTTTTCAACTTTAACTTAACGATAGCAGCGTTACGGCCAGAACGAGTTGTTTCAGTTTTCTGCACAACCCATGGGCTGCCATCTAACATGATCACGTTACCAGGACGGATTTCATGAGCAGTTTTCATTACACTATTTCCTATATTTAGATTTTTCTGTTTTCGCGCAGTATCTTAGCTGTTTTTAACGAACTGAACTAGTCGAGTAGCGAGATCTGCAGCATTTAATGCATTAATTGGCCATTGTTTAGCATGGTGATGCAACAAGGGCAAATTAACAGGATTAAGGTTTTGCCAGTGAAGGCTCACGGCTGATTGCTGTGCTTGGTTGAACGCGAGATTCAATTCAGACCAATAACAAGCAATTTTAGGTGGCAGATTATCGCAGTAAAGTTTGAGAAAAGCTTCTAATTTTACGAGGTGATAATCATCTTCTTGGGGATAAATGTGCCAAATGAAGGGTTTTGCGGCCCATTGGGCACGTAAAAAGGAATCTTCACCGCGCACGATATTAAAATCACTGCTCCAGAGCAGGCGATCAAACCCCTGTTGGTCTGTCATAGGTAAAATGTGCAGGGTTAAATTGCCATGATTTATCTGTTGACCCGGCACTAGAGCGGCAATTTCACAGGGCAGTAAATGTGTCAGACTGTTTAAGCTACGCCCCTTGGGGATCAGCGCATGGATTTTTTCTACCGATTGCTGCCATAACTCACATAATGCAGGTAGCGCCTCGGTCTCATAGCTAAAAACGCTAATAACAGTGTCTTGTGCCTGAATGTCCTTAAGACCTAGATCAGTAAAAAGCTGCAATTTATTGGCAGTATCAGCTTGCCAAGCATCACGCTCTGCAAACAACTTTTGCTCGCAAATGAGTCCACCCGTTTTGGCGCTAAAACCGGGAAAGTAGAAATACTTCTTCAAACCATTGGCTTGTAACGATGGCAAACCATGGCAGCCTTCAACCCAATCCTCTGCGCTTAAATACTCTAAATTCAGCCAAACAGGTACAGATTTTGGGGCGTTCTGATGTAAATAAGCCAGCTGCGCTTTTACCTTTGCAGGGAGTTCACAGGCAAAGGCTTCGATGAGCACAGCTCCTGCAACAAACTTTATAGGCAAAGGCTCTTTCCAATGAATAATATTCACACCATTGAAGGTTTGAGTGGCTTTTAGTGGATCGAGTGTCGGTAAGATATGCGAGAAGCTTGCGAGGTCATCGACCCACAAATTAACGGGAATGTGGTACTCATTAGCCATTTGTTTGGCTAAACGCCAAGTGACGCCAATATCGCCATAGTTATCGACGACGGTACAAAAGATATCCCAATGAGTGGAGCGGAGTGTGTTGGTCATGAGTGTGGTATGTCGTTATTCTTAGTTACAAAAAGTAGATAGTTGCAACAAGTCAGAAATATATGCATAAAAAAAGCGGCGTTAAGCCGCTTTAATCAAATGGTTAACAGAATTAATCTTCTAATTCAGCTAAACACATTTCTTCGTAAATTTGCTTAACCCAAGCATCAACACGTTCTTCAGTCAGCTCTGGCTGGCGATCTTCATCGATACCTAAACCAATAAAGTGGTCGTCATCGACTTGACCTTTAGAGGCTTCAAAATTGTAGCTTGCAGTTGGCCAATGGCCGATGATGATGCCACCACGGGCCTGAACAATATCGCCAACCATGCCCATAGCATCAAGGAAGTACTCAGCGTAGTCTTCTTGATCACCACAACCAAAAATTGCGACAAGTTTGTCAGTAAAATCAATTTGCTCTAATTCAGGGAAGAAATCATCCCAGTCACATTGCGCTTCACCGTAATACCAGGTCGGGATGCCGAACAGCAGCAAGTCATACTCTGCAATCTGTTCTTTGGTACTTTTGGCGATATCTTTCACCTCAACCATTTTTTTACCCAGTTTTTTCTGGATCATCTTGGCTACAGCTTCGGTGTTACCTGTGTCGCTACCGAAAAAAAGACCTACAGTTGCCATTGTCTATCCTTTAATGTCTAGTTCACTTATTAGGTTAATCTTGCTGGTACTCGTTCAGCACTCAACTTGTTGCTGAAGAATTAATTCGATTAACTGGCTACGGCTGATGTTACTGGCCAATGCCTGCTCATTCAAGGCGTCATACAAATCTTGTGACACCTTTAACTCTATTCGCTTTAATCCGTTGGCTTTATCGCGCTGGATTTGATTGCGTTTGTTGACCTTAAGCTGTTGGCTACGGGACAAAGGATTGCTACGTGGTCGGCCCCGGCGCTTTTCGTTGGCAAAAAGGTCAATAGTGGTTCTGTCTGTCGCTTCTTTTGCCATGTTCTTATTGTTAACCGATCCCTGAGCCTTCCCAAGTGATCTGGATAATACCTTTTACAATAAACCCGGCGCAGCCGAGAAATAACACTAACCAAACAATAAATCGACCAAATTTTGGCACGTTACCTTGTTTAAGCACATCGTGGATGGCCATGCCGATAAAGAAAAATATCGAGGCAAAAAACAGGTTCAGGCCGATGGTTTCAATTTGTTCCATGTACTGAGATAACATACTTTCTTAGTCCTTGAGAGTGTTCTAAGGCCAAAAGAGGCGCGAATATATCACAACAAGATGGCGGCTGCCATATGCTTTCGGTCGAGTTTGCTGCTGATTTACATTGAATGTTTGTCAATAAATTCAGACACGATCCGGTTAAAAATGACGGGTTTTTGCGCATGCAACCAATGACCACATCCTTCAAGTGTTTTTGCCTGTGCCGCGGGGAATTGCGCCATGATAGCGCTTCTGTGCTCACTAGTGACATAATTTGAGTCGCCGCCGCGAATAAACAGAGTTGGTCCAGCATAGCTTTGTACTGGATTTGGCGTCTGATTTTGCCAGCCAATAATATTAGGATAACAAGCCTTTAGGCCACTTAAGTTCATTTTCCAACGAAAGCCAGTATCAGTGCGTTGTAGATTTTTGAGTAAAAATTGTGCCGTCGCTTCGTCAATACCATTGTCAATTAAGTGGTTTAGGGCAAAGCGTCTGTCGGTATGGCCTTCTAAGGGCAGGCTTTCTAATGCCGCAAACACTGTGTCGTGTCTTGGCTCATAGGCGACGGGTGCGATATCGGCTGCCACCATGCTGATAATGCGCTCTGGAAAGGCTAACGCCGTCGCCATGGCGATTTTACCGCCCATAGAGTGACCCACAATATGGGCGCGTTCAATAGCCAGTTCGTCGAGCAAGCTGATCATTGAAGTGGCCAGGTGAGGGTAGTCCATTTGATCCCAATGTTCACTTAAACCATGATTGGGCACATCGACACGAATAACTTGATACTGGCTTTCTAATACTTGCCCTAGGCCTTTGAGGTTATCTAGATTACCGAACAAGCCGTGGATCAAGAGCACTGCGGGTCCTTGGCCTGTGGAAACAAAGTTCATGGTGATTCCTGTTGGAGATTTTTAGCTTAGCGTGACGCGAATTGTGCCCTTAATGCCGTTGGCTTGACAAGTCAGTTGCCATTTCTATAGTGGGGGCGGCCAGTAACTTGTGTGCTTTTTCGGCAATTGTCGATTAACTGCTAGTTTGCTGTGCTATTTCCCGCACTTTTAGAATAATGGCGCTTTATCAGATTGATAGAGATAGATACACTGGTAACAGATCGCAATGATCTGCCCCGATCGCTGTGGTACACTTTTTTCGGTTAAGCCTGTCGAATAACAAAGGATAATTAAGGTTATGAAATATATCGAAGTAGATGAAGAGCTCTATCGTCATATTGCCAGCAAAACAGAACGAATTGGTGAGAGCGCCTCTGACATTCTTCGTCGATTACTCGGCCTGTCCGTCGATGCGGTCGAACAACCTCAGCCTTTGGCGATTAGCCAACCGAGCCTTGAAGCTGAACCTATTCAGCCCGTCGCGGCGCAAACAGTGCCAGCAGTGAATGATTTTAGTCGCTTAGTCGATGAACATCAGTTATCGCAGCAAAAAGGCGCAGTAGGTCGTTTTCTGTTTTTGCTCGAAAGTTTGTATCAATTAGCCCCAGAGCAATTCTCACAAATTCTGCAGATCCAAGGGCGCGATCGTTTGTATTTTGCTCGCTCTAAGGAGCAACTGCTCGAAGCGAGTGCTTCGGCTAACCCAAAAGAAATTGGTGCAAGTGGTTTCTGGGTAACGAGTAACAACAATACCGCCAAGAAACGCACTATTTTATCGGAAGTTTTAGTGCAATTTGGTTGTGATGCGACAGTAGCTGCGGGCATCGCCGAGCGCGTTTAATCCGCGGGTGAGCCAAGTTAGTACGACATTTTTCTACTTTTTCTAATTGTAATTGAGTGCAGGAGAGCCATAGGTGGCAATACATCAAAGGGCAGGACAAATCGCTAATCAGACGGATCTGGTCAATATTCCAAAACTGATGAGCCATTATTACAGCATCACGCCAAATATGGATGACGTACAACAACGCGTTACCTTTGGCACTTCTGGGCACAGAGGCTGCGCCTTCAATGGCAGTTTTAACCAACAACACATTTGGGCGATTACCCAAGCTGTGGTGGATTATCGCCAATCGGTGAATATCAATGGGCCGTTGATCCTCGGGATTGACACTCATGCGTTATCCTACGCTGCTTATTTATCGGCCATTGAAGTGCTGGCGGCAAATAAAGTCACAGTGCACATCCAGCAGAATGATGGTTTCACGCCAACACCAGTGGTGTCCCATGGGGTGATTTGCGCCAATCGCGAAGCAAATATCACAGGTGCGTCTCTTTCTGATGGTTTGATTATCACGCCTTCCCACAATCCGCCTCAAGATGGCGGGATCAAATACAATCCACCCCATGGCGGACCAGCCGAAGGAAATATCACGGCTTGGATTGAATCGCGAGCTAATGATTACCTGCGCCAAGCATTAGTTGGCGTGCAAAAATTAGCGTATGCCAAAGCGCTGGCATCAGGCTATGTCAACGCCATTGATTTGATCACGCCCTATGTGGCTGATTTAGAAAATGTTATCGACATGCAGGCGATTGCCAACGCTAAGCTGCGTATCGGAGTTGACCCGCTCGGTGGTTCAGGGATTTTCTATTGGGCACCGATTGCCGCGCGTTATGGGCTCGATATCACCTTAGTCAATGATAAGGTTGATCCAAGCTTTAGCTTTATGCCGCTGGATAAAGACGGCAAAATCCGCATGGATTGCTCATCTCCCTACGCGATGGCCGGGTTACTCGCCCATAAAGAATCCTTTGATTTATGCCTTGGTAATGATCCCGATTATGACCGTCACGGCATAGTTTGCCCTGGTACGGGTTTGATGGATCCGAATCATTATCTTGCGGTCGCTATTGATTATTTACTGACACACAGACCAGATTGGAGCGATACCTTAGCCATAGGTAAAACCTTAGTATCGAGTGCGCTTATCGATAAAATCTGTGCTTTCCACGGCAAAACGTTACTCGAAGTGCCAGTGGGCTTTAAGTGGTTTGTCGACGGTTTAGCCGAAGCCACAATCGCCTTTGGCGGTGAAGAGAGTGCTGGCGCGGCATTTTTACGCCGTGATGGCTCTACTTGGTGTACGGATAAAGACGGTTTTATTCTAGGGTTACTTGCGGCAGAAATTCTTGCGGTGACAGGTAAAACCCCAGGTCAGCGTCACCAAGAGTTAGTAAAACAATTTGGCCAAAGTTTCTATAAGCGTATCGATAGCCCAATCAGTCTTGAAAACAAAGCCAAGTTTGCTTTGCTCAATGCCGATACCTTAAATGCCACTGTGCTTGCAGGTGAGACAATCGAAAACGTGTTAACCCATGCGCCAGGCAATAATGCGGCGATTGGCGGCATCAAAGTTACCACTGCTAATGGGTGGTTTGCGGCGCGTCCATCGGGCACTGAAGCGTTATTTAAAATCTACGGCGAAAGTTTTATCAGTGAGCAGCATTTGGCTGAGATCATCAAAGATGCGCAGGCATTAATTGATAAGGCGCTAAACGCTTAATGCAGTAGTAGGTTTATAAAGTATCAAAAAACAAACGCACTCAGATTTGAGTGCGTTTTTGTTTGTGTCTAATTCAGCTGTGAATAGTTGATCTCATGCTGATTTGACCGTATTTAGTACTCGATATGACAACTCGGTAAGTTATTCTTATCGATGTAATTTTGATGATATTCCTCAGCCACATGGAACTGTTGAAGTGGCACTATTTCAGTGACGATATGGCGTAATCCCCAACGGCCCGAGCGGGCAAAAGCTAACTTTGAGGCTTCTGCGGCCGCTTTTTGCTCGCGGTCGTGGAAGAAAATGGTGCTGCGATATTGAGTGCCAATATCTCCGCCTTGCATGTTCAGACTCGTTGGATTGTGGTTTTTCCAAAATACATCGAGCAAGTCTTCATAACTGACAAGGGCGGGATCGAATTCCACTTGCACCACTTCGGCATGGCCCGTTTTGCCTTTTTTGACTTCTTCATAGGTTGTCGCCGCATTATTGCCGCCCATATAGCCGCAGGTGGCATTCGATACGCCGTTCACTTGTCTAAAAAAATACTCTACGCCCCAGAAACAGCCGGCACCAAAGGTTGCTAACGCCATAATTAAATCCAATAGAAGTCTAGATGGCTAAGGATTGTGATAAAACTTGAGTGCAAAAGCAAGCCTCAAGCTGGAATATTTATCATGGGAAATTCTTAGGGAATGTCCTAAGAATTTAACAATCAGCTTAGTTGAATGTCATTCCGCTTAAAACTGGGTCCTACGGCAATAAATGTCTGAGAACAGCACTAAAAACATGTGTTAGTATTGAAGCCGTTTTTTAGGTGCGAGTGAGACTAACCGCGGTGAGATAAATGCTTAAGTGGTTATTACTGCCTGTACTTATGCTATTGCGCCAATACTGTTACACATCATTATAAGGAGAATTCTGTGTTACAAGCTCTGTTAGATTCAAAGGATTTTTTAGCGCTCACCTTAGCCCATCCTGAACAGTTCGATGGCGAATTTTCATTTAACTTAGGCGATCATACTCAAGTGGAAGTGTGGGATACCGGCGTTATCGTTTTTGAGCCAACCCAGAATGAAGGAAAAGATGTCGTGCTTTCTTGCGGTGTTCACGGTAACGAGACCGCCCCCATTGAACTCTGCAATAGCTTAATTAAACAACTTTTACAGCAAAAGATCATCGCAAAGCAGCGCACTTTATTTCTCATTGGGAACCCATTAGCGATTAATAACGGCACGCGGATTATTGACGAAAACATGAATCGTCTGTTTAGTGGTGAGCATTCTAATCCACCAGGGGTAGTGAACCCTGAGCGAGTACGCGCGAAAAAACTCGAAGCCTATGTCGATCGTTTTTATACTACGGTGGTTGCCGATGGACGTCAGCGCATTCATTATGATCTGCACACGGCGATGCGCGCCTCGAAGCATGAAAAGTTCGCTATCTATCCCTATCGTCCAGGGCGCGCCTTTAGCGGCGAGCAAATTATGTTTTTAGCCGCAAGCGGCGTCGATACAGTACTTTTCCACCACGAACCGACCACGACCTTCAGCTATTTTTCCTCTGAACGCTACAGCGCCGATGCCTTTACCATTGAACTTGGCAAAGTGTATCCCATGGGGCAGAACGACATGACGCGTTTTATCGCCACCCATGAAATGTTCATGCGCTTGATCACCGCTAAGCCGTTGGAGCTGGATGCATTTGATGCCGATAAGGTTAACTTGTACCAAGTGTGCCGCGTCATCAATAAACATTTCGATGATTTTGAATTTACCTTCGCAACTGATGTCGAAAACTTCAGATCTTTCCCGAAGGGCTTTGTTTTAGCGCGGGAAGGTGGGCAAGAAATTAAAGTGGAGCACGAGTTTGAGTCTGTCGTGTTCCCTAATGCCAAAGTGCCTATTGGCAATCGCACTGTGATTTGCCTGATCCCTGCGGTGAATGCGGACGTGCGTTAGGCTTGTAAAGCAATATATACATGCGTGGCAGGGATAACTTGTGGTTTGAGCTATGCCAATGGTTGATAGGTAGTTTACGTTAACGTAATGTTCGTCGGGCATATTCGTATAAACAGACGCATCAAAACGCTTTGATGCGTAATGAGATAACAAGAGCACAATATGAGCAAAGCAACACTCAACACTGATACAGTGCACCGTGTCGGCTTCTTGGATAAGGCATCGCTACACATTCCTATCCTTCGAATTCTACAAGCCGACGGCACCACTTATGAAACCGCGGTTTTGCCTGTGATAGATGAAACCTTAGCCACTAAAATTTACGATACCTGTGTATTCACTCGGGTACTTGATGAACGTATGCTTGGCGCCCAGCGTCAAGGACGCATCAGCTTCTACATGACCTGTACGGGTGAAGAAGCGGCGATTGTTGGCAGTGTGGCCGCACTCGATCAAGAAGATGTGATCCTCGCACAATATCGTGAGCATGCGGCGCTGCGTTATCGCGGCTTTACCACTGAACAGTTTATGAATCAGATGTTCAGTAACGAGAAAGATCTTGGTAAAGGTCGCCAAATGCCAATCCATTACGGCAGTGCGGCATTGCATTATCAAACGATTTCTTCACCGTTAGCCACGCAAATCCCGCAGGCGACTGGTGTGGGCTACAGCTTAAAAATGCAAGGTAAGCGCAAAGTCGCGGTTTGTTATTTTGGCGAAGGCGCTGCATCGGAAGGGGATTTTCATGCTGGCCTAAACATGGCCGCGGTACTGAAATGCCCAGTGATTTTCTTCTGTCGTAACAATGGCTACGCGATTTCTACCCCCACTGAAGAGCAGTTTGCTGGAAACGGTATTGCCAGCCGCGGTGTGGGTTATGGCATGCACACCATTCGTGTAGACGGCAATGACATGTTGGCCGTGTTAGCGGCAACCCAGCAAGCCCGTGCCTATGCGATTGAGCATAATGCGCCTGTGCTGATTGAAGCCATGACTTACCGTCTCGGCGCGCACTCTTCTTCAGACGATCCCTCTGGTTATCGCTCGAAAGATGAAGAAGCCAAGTGGCAGCAACACGATCCGGTTAAACGCTTCAAATTATGGCTTATCAACAAAGGTTGGTTGGCTGAAGCGGATGATGTGAAACTGCATGAGAAATATCGTGAAGAAGTATTGGCTGCGGTAAAAGTGGCTGAAAAAATTCCTGTGCCTATGCTGGATGAAATTATTGAAGATGTGTACGACAAGCCGACGCCAGTGCTGAAAAAGCAACTTGCCGATCTTAAAGAACATATCAAGAAATATCCGCAAGCCTATCCAAAAAGTGCAGGGAGACTATAAGCTGTGGCTGAAATGAATATGTTACAGGCCGTCAATGAGGCCTTGTCGATTGCCATGCAAGCCGATGAACGCATGGTGGTTTTTGGTGAAGATGTGGGCCACTTTGGCGGGGTATTTCGCGCCACCTCCGGTCTTCAAGAAAAATTCGGTCGCGCTCGCTGCTTTAATACGCCGCTGACAGAGCAAGGTATTGCCGGTTTTGCCAATGGTTTAGCCTCAAATGGCATGACCGCCGTGGCTGAAATTCAATTCGCCGATTATATCTTTCCGGCGTTTGATCAAATCGTCAACGAGTCAGCTAAATTCCGTTACCGTAGTGGTAATGAGTTCGATGTCGGTGGATTAGTGTTCCGTACGCCCTATGGCGGCGGCATCGCGGGCGGCCATTATCACTCGCAATCACCTGAAGCCTATTTTACCCAGACGCCGGGGTTAAAAGTGGTGGTGCCACGCAACCCTGAGCAAGCCAAAGGCCTGCTGTTGGCGTCAATCCGTGACAAAAATCCGGTGATCTTCTTTGAGCCTAAGCGTTTATATCGTGCATCGGTTGGCGAAGTGCCCGCGGGCGATTATGAAATTGAACTGGGTAAGGCTGAAGTGGTTCGCGAAGGTAAAGACATCACCTTAGTGGCGTGGGGCGCGCAAATGGAAATTCTTGAAAAAGCCGCCGACATGGCCGCTAAAGAAGGGATCTCCTGTGAAGTTATCGATTTACGCACCTTGTCACCCTGGGATATCGATACCGTTGCCGATTCAGTCAAAAAGACCGGACGTTTACTGGTTAACCATGAAGCGCCATTAACCGGTGGTTTTGCTGGTGAGATAGCGGCGACGATTCAGCAAGAATGCTTCTTGTATCTAGAGTCACCCATCAGCCGCGTTTGTGGTTTAGATACCCCGTACCCACTCATTCATGAAAAAGAATACATGCCAGATGCATTCAAAACGTTTGAAGCCATCAAAGCATCAGTGACCTTCTAGGAGTCCGGTATGATTAAAGATTTTATTTTGCCGGATATTGGCGAAGGTGTTGTGGAGTGTGAGTTGGTTGAATGGCTTGTCAAAGAAGGCGACACTGTCGTTGAAGATCAGCCGATTGCCGATGTCATGACAGACAAAGCCTTAGTGCAAATCCCTGCGCCTTTTGCGGGCGTGGTCACTAAGTTGTATTACGCGAAGGGCGATATTGCGAAAGTGCATGCGCCGCTTTATGCCGTACAAATTGAAGATGCCGTTGAAATCGCGGGCGAAGAATCTGTTGCGGCTGCAGCTGCGACAATCGCAAAAGCTGCTGAGCCAGTGGCAGTAACAAACGCGACCACGTCATCTCATTCATCTGTCAGCATTGAAGAATTCTTACTACCTGATATCGGCGAAGGAATTGTTGAATGTGAGCTAGTTGAATGGTTGGTGAGTGAAGGTGATTGGGTTGAGGAAGATCAACCGATTGCCGACGTGATGACAGATAAAGCGCTGGTGCAAATTCCTGCCATTAAAGCGGGTAAAATTGCCAAACTGCATTATCGCAAAGGTCAGCTAGCTAAAGTACATGCGCCTTTATTTGCCATTGAAGTTGAACAGACGGCTTATGTACCTGCGGCGACAATAAATACAGATACTGTGGCCAATGCCGCACCTGCAGCGCAGATTGTGAATACAGAACCTGCTCGCCAAGGTAAAGCCTTAGCCAGCCCCGCAGTTCGTCGCATGGCGCGGTCGTTAGATATCGATTTGAGCCAAGTACCTGGCACAGGAAAGCACGGCCGTGTGTATAAGGAAGACATCACTCGCTTCCAACAAGGCGCGAGCAATGTTTCTGCATCAAGTGCGACTCAGGTAAAAGAGGCGTCAGTTCAAGCGACTCAAACATCTCAAACCCAAGTTCCAACATCTACAGTGACTCAACGCGCTGACACGGTTGAGCCGATTCGCGGCGTAAAAGCTGTGATGGCACGCATGATGGTGGAATCTGTATCGAGCATTCCGCACTTTACCTATTGCGAAGAGTTTGATTTAACAGACTTAGTTGCACTGCGTGAAAGCATGAAGGTTAAGTATTCGTCAGATGAAGTGAAGTTGACCATGATGCCTTTCTTTATGAAGTCAATGTCGCTCGCGTTAAGTCAGTTCCCTGTGATGAACAGTCAAGTGAATGCGGATTGCACTGAACTAACTTACAAGGCACGTCACAATATCGGCATGGCGGTGGATTCTAAAGTCGGTCTCTTGGTGCCCAACATCAAAGATGTGCAGGATAAGAGCATTTTAGAAGTGGCGGCAGAAATCACCCGCCTGACCCAAGCAGCCCGCAGCGGCCGCGTGGCGCCAGCGGATCTGAAAGACGGCACGATTTCCATATCGAACATTGGCGCCTTAGGTGGCACAGTGGCGACGCCTATTATCAACAAACCTGAGGTGGCGATTGTGGCCTTAGGTAAGTTGCAAACCCTACCGCGCTTTAACGCGAAAGGGGAAGTCGAAGCTCGCCAAATCATGCAAGTGAGCTGGTCAGGTGACCATAGAGTGATCGATGGCGGCACCATTGCTCGCTTCTGTAAT
>NZ_JBHFFD010000026.1:0-50299 GCF_043359565.1 Shewanella sp. S23-S33
CCGAAAAAATGCTGTTTGATTAGTGGTTAACGCATTGATAAATTCTTGGTGTTCGTTTTCATGGCTTAGCAGATACTCAAAATAAGCCGAAAAACCGGCTAATTTCAATGTTCTGATCCGCCGCACTAAACGGCTATACACCATAGCATCCTTGCTATCGGCGAGTTTGATCCCCGCTAAGCGGTACAGCGTCGTCCTCGCGGTATTAAAGTGCACCGAGGTATAGGCAAACTCTCGTTCCAATGGTTTGTTTTCACTCAATTAAAATTCTTCCCATTCATCTTGATCTTGCTTAATGGGCTTCATCGCATTGGTTTTAGGTTTCTCTGTCACTCTGGCTCTTACCATAGGTTGAAGCTGCTGTTTGATGGGTTTCATCGCCTTCGCTTTGGGCGCCGCTAATCTCGCGTTGCTGCGTCTTGGGGCTTCATCTTCGTCGTCCACGCGAAAACTGGCGACACTGTCTGAGAGTTGCTGCGCTTGGGATTGCATGCTTTCCGCTGCGGCGGCCGCTTCTTCAACCAATGCCGCATTTTGTTGCGTCATTTCATCCATTTGCACTACGGCTTTGCTGATCTCATCGATACCGATGGCCTGCTCATTAGAGGCTGAGGCGATTTCCGCCATGATGTCGTTCACCCGTTTAATGGCGATGACGATTTCCTTCATGGTATCGCCGGACTTACCGACAAGGCTGTTACCACTCTCGATTTTAGACACCGAATCCGAGATCAGTGCCTTGATATCTTTAGCGGCATTGGCCGAACGTTGGGCTAAGCTACGCACTTCTGACGCGACCACCGCAAAGCCGCGGCCTTGTTCTCCCGCCCGCGCCGCTTCAACCGCTGCATTGAGCGCTAAGATATTGGTCTGGAAAGCAATACCATCGATAACGCCAATAATGTCGGCAATCTTACGCGCCGATTCATTAATCGATGCCATGGTCTGGACAACTTGCTGGATAAGCTCACCGCCATCCACTGCGACTTCAGCCGCTTTAGAGGCTAAGGCATTGGCTTGACTGGCGTTATCCGCATTGAGTTTCACTGTACCTGTGAGTTCCTCCATGCTGGCCGAGGTTTGCTCTAGGCTCGAAGCTTGCTCTTCGGTGCGGCTGGATAAATCTGCGTTACCTTGAGCTATTTCTGCCGAAGCGGTATTGATGGTATCCGCGGCTCGTTGAATATCTTGGATCATGAAGGATAACTTTTCAGCAGTTTGATTTGAGTAATTTTTCAAATCATCAAAGGTGCCTTCATAATCGTTATAAATGCGAGTGGTCAAATCGCCATCCGCTAGCGCCATCAGCACACGCGCCACATCTTGCAATCCACGTTCCGAGGTTTCAATTAACGAATTTAAATTGTTCGCCAGCATTAAAAAGAAACCTTGCTTGCCATCTGTTTCCGCCCTTTGGGAGAAATCACCTGCCGCTGCGGCTGTGACTATGCGGGAAATTTCCTGCTCGGTTTGGACTTCAATGGTGCGGTCGAGCCATTCAACCACAGTGCCTAAGCGCTCACCTTCTTTAGACACAATGGGGCTGGCCGTTAAGCGAAAATGGCAACTCGCGACCTTAATAAGCGATTCATATTTACGGTCTAATTTATCGAGTAAACTTGCTTGGTGGGCAGGATTGCGGTGGAAGATATCCATCGAGCTGCCGAGGATTTTATCCACGGAAAAATGCGGTAAGGCTTGTCGGATCTCACTTTCAGAATGGCGCAACATAGTTTCGACCGAGCGATTCATATAAATGATCGTACGGTTAGCATCGGCTATCATGACGTTGGTACTGGTATTATTGAGCGCTTCGAGGATGCGTAGGGTTGCTCGCTCGGCTTCGATACTTTCGGTGCGATCTATCCACTCAACACCTGTGCCTAAATGCTTATTTTCAGCGGTGATAATTGGCGTCAGAATCAACCTAAAGGTACGTTTGCCTATGGTGATTTGCGCGGTATGGGATTGGGTTAGACGCTCTAATAAATTACGCTGATGTGCAGGATTTTTATGGAAAATGTCGATATTACTGCCGATCAGTTTGGCAACCGAGAACTGAGGTAACTCTTTACGAATATCGTCCTCTGCCTCTTGCAGCAAACGGACAACGGCTTTATTCGCATAAATAATATTGCGCTGACTGTCAGCGATCATAAAGCTGTTGCCACTGTTATCAAGTAGCTGAAAATAGCGCTGACGCTCTTCATCCCTTTGCTCACGCGCCTCATCATTGCCAAAAAAATTGAAGATACTCATTATTGTTACTCCTGATCAGTCAGACTATTTGCATCAATTAGACCCAGCTCATCACTGCTGATCAGAGCCTGAATATTTACTAAAATGATCATCTTATCCTCGACCGTGGCTAAGCCTTTGAGATAGCGGCTATCGAATGCCACCCCAAATTCTGGGGCGGGTAAGATTTCCTCCGCCGACAGCTTAATCACATCGGAGACGGCATCGACCACTATGCCGACTATACGTTCAAACACATTGAGCATAATAACGATAGTGAACTCGTTATAAGTGGCTGTTCCAACAGCAAATTTCATCCGCAAATCCACTATGGGCACTATGTCACCGCGCAAATTAATCACGCCTTTTATAAAGCTGGGGGCGTTGGCGATTTTAGTGACCGACTCATAACCGCGGATTTCTTTGACGGACATAATGTCGAGGGCATAGTGCTCTTCGCCTAACATAAAGCTTAAAAACTCCACCTCATCATGGGCGTTGTATTCCACTTTGGCGGTCATAGTTGATCGACTCTCCATGGCTATTTCCTTAATTTTTAATGTGCAGAGCGAGCGATTCAACATCGAGGATCAACGCGACGCTGCCATCGCCCATGATGGTGGCGCCGGAAACTCCGGGGATCCTACGATAATGTTTTTCAAGACTTTTAATCACCACTTGCTGCTGGCCAACTAAGGCATCAACGCACAGGCCAAAGCGCTTGTGGTTGCTTTCGAGCAATACGACTATGCCCTCTTCTGGGCAGCGGGCATTGGGCTCAATTTCCATCAGCTGATAAAGATTGAGCAGAGGTAAGTACTCTTCACGTACTTTTAAGAGTCTTTCTTTGGCGAGAAATTTAAGTTGTTCCGTTTGCGGCTGAATAGATTCTATGATGTGCACTAAGGGCAGAATGTAAATCTGATTTCCCACAGAAACCGTCATACCATCGACAATGGCGAGCGTGAGTGGCAACTGGATTTCAAAGGTTGAGCCTTGACCCTCAGTGGACTCAATATCAATGCGTCCACCTAAGGCTTCAATATTACGGCGCACCACATCCATACCGACACCGCGGCCTGACACATCTGTGACTTCCTCCGCAGTAGAAAATCCTGCGGCAAAAATCAATTGCCAGACTTGTTTGTCGCTACTGTTATCAGCCACTTGCAAACCGTTTTCCCGCGCCTTTTGAATAATGCGTTCACGGTGTAAGCCTGCGCCGTTATCGTGCACAGCGATAACGATATTGCCGCCCCTTTGACTGGCTTTAAGGGATAACACACCTACTTCGGATTTACCCGCTGCGAGCCGTTTTTCAGGTTTTTCGATACCGTGATCTAAACTATTGCGCACTAAGTGAGTCAGCGGATCGACGAGCTTTTCAATCATGCCCTTGTCTATTTCTGTGTTGCCACCTTCAATCACGAGATTGACGTTTTTACCCAGTTGCTCAGAAAGATCCCTCACCAAACGGTTGAAACGGTTAAACACAAAAGATACCGGCAGCATACGCACCGACATCACAGCTTCTTGCATCTCACGGGTATTACGTTCCAATTCATTGAGTGCGGTCTTGAGTCGCTCACCTAAATCGCCCGTCATCTCGTTACCAATGAGGGTCAACATGGACTGAGTGATCACCAACTCGCCCGCGAGATTCACCAGGGTATCTATTTTGGAGGTTTCGACCCTTAAGGTGGCATCCTGAGCCGACACGGCTGGTTTTTTTGTCGCTGTTTTCACCTCTGTAGTATTGGGCTTTGGGGCAACGGATGAGTTTGATGTTGCGTTTGAACTCAGTATTGCAGGCGAGCTTGCTTTCACAGAAGGACTCGTGGGCACGGTTGAAATGGGTGCGGTGGGTTCAGTCGCTTTGGCTTTAAATAGGGTGTTTTTGGATTGGCTACTTCCAGTTTCCTTGGCTTGATGTGCTCGAGTGGTCGCTGGCTTAAAAACCTTCTGCACTAACGGTTTTGAACTTAATAACTCGATTTCATTGGCGAAGGATTCTGGCGTTAGTGCTTCAAAAAAACCAAAGCCTAACTCATCATCGTCAATTGTCACATCACACAGCTCAGCATTACGCTCTTTATTATTTATCACACTGTCAGCGCTGATGTCTTCCGCTTGATAAGCCTCATCAAAAAATCCAAAGTCTTCACCTTCGATGGCAATATCACGTGCCATTTCATCTTCAAAAAATCCAAAACCCAGATCTTCTGCCTCCACTGGTACGGTGGGTGCTGCATTTATGATGGGAGTGCTAGTAGCGGCGTCTGTACCATTACGTATCGCAACTGATGAACTAAAAGGCTCACCATTTAACGCTGCAACCAACTGACTTTTACTGTATTCAACCTCCTGCCAATCAATCTGCTCTTCTTCGCGGTACAAGCTCAAGATATGGGATAACGTGTCCACAGTACTCAGCAGTAAATCGATAATGGATGACGTTAATTGGAAGTTACCCTTACGGGTTTTATCCAGCAGGTTTTCCATCACATGGGTGACACTGGTTAATGCGGTAAAACCAAAAATACCACTGCCGCCTTTTATAGAATGTGCAGCACGGAAAATGGTGTTCAGTTCTTCAGGATCGGGAGAAGCAAGGTCCAATGCCAATAGCAATTGTTCCATATTTTCAAGATGTTCATGACTTTCTTCAAAAAAGACCTGATGGAACTCGGCCATATTGATGGACATAGCGCACCCCGTTGCAGTTAACCCAGCACTTTAGCCGTAATAGCCAACAACTTTTGAGGATCAAAGGGTTTTACCATCCATCCCGTCGCACCCGCGGCTTTCCCTTGGGCCTTCATGTCATCGCCCGCTTCCGTGGTGAGCATAATGATCGGCGTACGCATAAATGCCGACATAGCACGTAAGGATTTAATTAAGGTCAGCCCATCCATTCGAGGCATGTTTTGGTCAGTCAGAATGAAGTCAAATCTCTGCCCATTACAGATATCGAGGGCTTCTCGACCATCTTTGGCCAGTACCACTTGATAATTAGCCGATTTAAGGGTCGCTTCGACCATTTGTCGAATCGCTGCGGAATCATCAACAATTAATATTCTTTTACTCATGCGCTATTCCATTATGACTTTAGTTATATTCCCTGGCGGTACTAATTCGTAGGTCTTAGATAATGTTTTCACCAGCGATAGACCGCGCCCAGACAACTGAGGAATGTCCGCCATCAAATTTTCATCACCCTCAAAGCCTTTGCCACTGTCAGCCACGCTAATATGTAATTCATCCTGCGATGAACGCCAGATGATGCTCACTTTTACCCAATCATTTTCCGTGAGCCTATCTGCAAAACTGTCCCTAATACTATGGTACAGTTCGAAGCCTTCTGGATCATTTTTTAGTCGAGAATCTAATTTTAGTACACCATGTTCAATAGCGTTGCTAAATAACTCTGCGACAACAGTAAAAACCCGTTGACAGAAATTAGTCGCAAATCCCAATATGCTGAGAAACTGATTCAATGAACTTAAATAATCAGCGCTGAGTAACATAGGCCCTGCAATGCTGACATCCCAGCAGAACTCACCATCCATAATGGCTTTAATACGATTGACATCACGATCTTGATGCCAAGTGTTTAATCGTTCGAAATCTAAGGTACAAATAGTGATGTCATCTGCAATCTTTTCAGCAGAACAGTACTCATTCATATTGTTCTCTAAATATTTGACTAGACCACCGGACAAATGAATAAATAGATCTTTTAATTTATCAATGCCAAATGGATTGCCGTCATGGGTATATTGCTCTATTAAACCATCACTAAAAAGGCAAGCATGCCCATGGGATGGTAAATCAACCGTAACAATATCCGCTATAAAAGTATGCGGAGGTAAAATACCAAGGGCCATATTTGTCGATTTAAATTTATCAATGGATTGATTACTGACTGAACGAGAATGGTCAGTTTCTTTAATATTGTGGTTTGTTAAACAGTCAATTCCCCCCGTTTGAATATACACGGGGGGCATACCACCATTCCAAATGTGTAATTTATTACGATTAAAATCGGCTTCTAAAATAATACAGGCAACAAATCTGTCTTCAGGGTTTTCTCGGTGGAGCTTAGCATTCAGTTCATAAATAAACGTAACTAAAGAAAATCCCTTTGAAACCATGGCCCTAAATGTACTAGCAACACGCATGATGGGCATGGCTGCACTCAGGCCATGACCTGTAGAATCGGCAAGAATTAAGAAGAAATTGCCATTAGGCGCTATGCCATTGAGGATAATATCACCGCTAAAATTGGCACTGGCTTGGCAGTAAGTATGTACAAAATCAAAGTCAGTATTATCAATATTGACTAAGTGCTCAAATAAATGCCGGGCCATGTGTTCTTCTCGGGCCTTTTCATAAAGCATTTTTTCAAGTTCAATTCTTTGATGCTCTACTTTATGCTGAAGTTGCACCCGGGTAAGTAAACATTCAACCTTGTACCAAAATATTTCAACATTTATCGGTTTAACAACAAAATCCAAAACCCCCATTCTAAAACAGGCTAATACGGATTGATTTTCTTTTGTCTCGCTCATGACTATAACAGGTGTTTCTTTTTTATCCTTATTTAACTTGTCCAGTAACGCCAGTGCGGTACCATCCTTTAACCAATAGTTAATCAGAATTAAATCAACCGTATTTTGCGTTATTTCAAATAAACCTTCTTCTAGATCACTACAGACAATGACGTTGTAACCTTTGCTATGAATAAAGTCACTTATCCTTTGACTCGCAATAGCGTCATCATCGATAACTAAAATAAAATGTTCCGGCTGAGTAAGCGATACCATAATGAGTGTTACTCTATGATGTAGATTTTCTGCATATTGGCAATACTAAGGATTTCATTCGCCTGACCATTTGCACCTTTTACAGACGTAGAAATATGTAACTCCTGCGCCTTACGATGCAGCAATACCATCATGCCTAAAGCAGAACTATCGAGGTAAAGCACTCGACTAAAATCTAAAATAATATGGTTAACCTCTGGAAGCGTTAAAATATCTTGATAATCACTGGTGAATTTCTTGTGGTAATAAAAGTCAAAGCGCTCTGGCAATGAAATAACTTTAATATTTGACATTGTGTTATCCCTAATTAAAAGAGTTCAATTTCACCACAGGTAATTTGATCCCTTGAAACGGGATTATGAGTCTCCTGACGTCGGCGACTCATTTGTATTGTGATGTCATCCCCCTTAATGCCAAACTCCTGTTGTGACATAGTGGTGACGCGATTGAGCGATTCTTTTAAATGGTTTAGGGACTGATTTGTGTAAATCAGGCTTTGGGAAGTAATATCACTGAACTGCAATCCCCGAATAGTATCCGAGATGGCTTGTTCTAGTTCATGTGCCGATGAATCGATACGTTCAATCACTTGAGAATCCTTCTCTGCTTTAACGATAATCTGCCTTAGTGCAGTATCTATATCCTTTTTTGCATCAATAATATAAGTCATATCTTGAGCGGCGACTTTACTCACGTGTACGGTTAATTGTTCAATCTGAATTTGAATTGATTTAAGCTGTTTTTGTATGCTTTCACTAAAACCCGCGCTACGAGTAGATAAAGCGCGCACTTCATCTGCCACAACGGCAAAGCCTCTACCCGCATCACCCGCCCGCGCCGCTTCAATTGCCGCATTTAAAGCCAGCAAATTAGTCTGGGACGAGATTTGATCTATGTCTTGCAAGGCTTTCATCGCTTGAGGCATAGACTCGTAGATAAGATTCACTTTTTCCAACAACTCCATAGTTGATGCCGACATTTCTATGGTGGATTGAATAAAGCGCTCTAACGTCATTGAAGTATTGTTGGCAAATTGCTTCATTTGATCTGAATGGAATAACTCAGCATCATCAGTACTCTTAACGAGATCTGAAATAAATCCTGTCTGCTCCGTCATTAACCGCCCTAAACCATCGAATGACTCACCGAGCAAATTGACTGCGTCACCTTGCACCGCTAGCACACTGTCAATGTTAGCCTCGCAGCCGTTAAGTGTCGTGATTGACTCTTGATACAGATTGATATGGGCTTGCCAATCCGCGGCAAGTTGGTTGTTGAAGGACTTATCATCATGCTGTTGAACTGACTGCATTTGCTGGTGCTGATAAAATTGCCACAGCAACATAATCAATACAGAAATAACCGGACCAATAGCCCACAATGTCATCAAACTCAGCGCATATCCAACGCCTGCCGCGAGCACCGCAACGACCCCATCCTTGTATGTCATATGGACTTCACAATAATTGTACAGTGATTAAAAAGTAGTTTCATATTGGGTGATTTTCAAACACGAAAGTGAAATTATTCACATTGTTACGTGTCGCAATGCGGAAAATGCAGTTATCGCGATAGAAATCCCCATCATTGAGCGCTAATTCTCAGTAAATTGCCGTAAATTCATGATTTGCTAATAAACTTGTCTTAATGGAACCCGAAACTTAACTGTGCAGTCCTCATACCCTAGGTTACACTGGAAGCGTCATGGATTGGGATGGGATCGCTTATGAGTCAACGTACATTAAACTCCTTATTTAAACCGACTTCCGTTGCTATTATCGGCGCTTCGAATACCGAAAAACGCGCGGGTAATGTGCTGATGAAAAACCTACTATCGAGTGGTTTTTCGGGGCCTATCATGCCAGTCACCCCTAAGTATAGGGCAGTGATGGGTGTGCTCGCCTATCCCAATATTGAAGCCTTACCCATCAAACCCGATTTAGCGGTTATTTGTACCCGCGCTTGCCGTGTGCCCGCCATCGTTGAAACCCTTGCGCAATTTGGCTGTAAGGTGGCCATTATTATGGCAGCGGGGATGGCGCAGGAATTTAACGAAGATGGCGTGAGTCTGCTCGACCTTGCAATGCAAAATGCTAAGCGTTACGGGATGCGCATTCTGGGGCCAAATAGCTTAGGAATGCTATTACCCCCATTGGGATTAAACGCCAGCTTAGCCCACGCCAGCGCCCTACCGGGCAAAATAGCCTTTGTGTCTCAATCGGCAGCTATTTGTACAACGGTACTCGATTGGGCCAATAACAAAGGTATTGGCTTTTCCTCCTTTATCTCCCTCGGTGATGCCACCGACATTAACTTTGACGAACTGCTCGATTACCTCGGCCGTGATAGCCGCACCAGCGCTATCATGCTTTATATCGACTCAGTGAATGAGAAGCGCCATTTCCTCTCGGCTGCTCGAGCCGCTTCACGCAATAAGCCAATTCTAGTGATTAAATCGGGCCGCAGCGCCGAAGGTGCCCGCGCCGCAAAATTGCATACAGGCGGTGTTGGCGGTAACGATGCCGTGTATGAAGCGGCGTTTCGCCGTGCAGGTATGTTGCGGGTTAACGATTTAATTGAACTGTTTGCCGCGGTTGAAAGTTTAGCGCATTCCAATCCGCTGCAAGGTGAGCGCTTAGGGATTATCAGTAATGGTGGCGGTCCTGCCGTATTAGCGGTGGATGAACTCATTATGCGTGGCGGTAAACTGGCGGAGTTATCAGAAGACACAATAGCTAAATTAGAAGCTGTGTTACCGAATACTTGGTCAAGGCAAAATCCCATTGATATTATTGGTGATGCGAACGCATCACGATATGCTAAGGCTTTGACTATCCTGATGGATTCCAATGAACTTGACGCTATTTTGGTCTTGCACTCCCCTTCTGCACTCGGTGAAAGTGTTGAGATAGCTGATGCTTTGGTGAGTGTGATCCACGCGCATCCCAAAAAGAATCGCCTCAATATTTTGACGAACTGGAGCGGTGAAGACTCGGCTTATCAGGCACGAAAACGCTTCACTAAGGGCGGTATATCCACCTACCGTACACCCGAAGGCGCTGTGGGGGCCTTTATGCATATGGTTGAATACCGTCGTAACCAAAAACTGCTGCAAGAAGTGCCGCAATCGATCCCCGATAATATTCCGACAGATAGCCTTACGGCGCGCAAATTACTGCAAGCGGCTCAAGCTAAAGGAAAATCGGTACTGGAAACCCATGAGGCCAGCCCTATTTTGCGTGCTTATGGGCTTAACACCATAGACACTTGGTTTGTGAAAGATGCCGATGAAGCGGTGGCCATTGCGAATGAAGCGGGCTATCCCTTAGCGTTAAAAGTGCAATCCCCTAACATCTTGCATAAGTCCGATGTGCACGGAGTGATGCTCAATTTAACCTCGGCTGAAGATATCCGCCACGCTGCGAATGCGATTACCCAGAGGGTGCATCAAGCCAATCCCGAAGCGATCATTGAAGGCATGATAGTGCAGAAAATGGCGTTGACCGCTGGCGCACAGGAAATCCGCGTGGCCGTGATAAGCGATCCCGTCTTTGGTCCGGCGATTTGCCTTGGCGAAGGTGGCTCAGAATGGGACCCCACCAATGATGCTGCCGTTGCCCTGCCTCCCCTGAATATGGCACTGGCGCGTTATATGGTGATCCAAGCGTTAAAGACCCATAAGTTAAAGGACAGACATTTACCACTGGGTCTAGACATGAATGCCCTGTGCGTGATGTTAACGCAAATATCCCACATTATTATCGATTGTCCTGAAATCGCCTCGTTAGATTTAAACCCAGTACTGGCCGCGGGTGAAAACATCACTCTGCTCGATGTGAATATCCGTTTGCATGATGCCAATGCCGACAGTTCATCGCGGATGGCCATCATGCCCTATCCGAAGGAATTAGAAGAATTCGCCGAGCTTAAAAATGGCCTTAAGGTAATGCTAAGGCCGATTTTGCCCGAAGATGAGCCTAAACATTTGGCCTTCGATAATTCGCTATCCGATGAAGACAGATACAAACGTTATTTTGGGGTGCGATCGAAAATGACCCATGAAGAAATGGCGGTATTAACTCAAATCGATTACGCCCGTGAGATGGCCTTTATCGCCACGGCTAAGGGACCCGATGGCGATGACATCACCTTAGGTGCCGTGCGTGCATCTATTGACCCTGATAATACCGAGGCCGAGTTTGCCATGGCGGTGCGTGGCGATCATCAAGGTATAGGGTTAGGTAAGTTGTTACTCGAAAAACTAATCAAATATTATCAGGCCAACGACACGCCCGTGCTCACCGGCTTTACCATGTTTGAGAATCGCAATATGGCCAGTCTTGCCAAGAGTCTCGGTTTTAAAGTGACCTTCGATATGGAGGAGCATTTGATCAAAATGCACATGGATTTAAAACCGCCCAGTGATCAATAGCACCTATCCAGACGAACAAAAACGCCGCAAATCATTGCGGCGTTTTGTTATCCTAAGTAAATGATTATTTAACGAAATAGCGACCGAGCTAATACTTAACGCCTTGAAACATCGACACTCGCACCCACATTCTCAGCCTCTAACACAGTTACGGCCTTCGGACTTAGCTTGGTACAGTGCTTTATCGGCGCGACTAAACAGCGTTTCAGCATCATCCCCCTGTTGCAATGAGGCCATCCCAATCGAGACAGTAATCGCGCCAAGGGAAAGCTTTTTGTCTTTCCCTACCGTTAAGCGCCGCTCAGAAATACGTTCACGCAAATTTTCAGCCACTTGCAATGCGTCGTGAAAATGGGTGTTAGGTAGCACCACCACAAATTCTTCGCCGCCATAACGCGCAACAAAGTCATCCCCACGCACACATTGCTTTAAGGCTAATGCGACATAGGCCAATACTTTATCACCCGTTAAATGACCATAGGTGTCGTTAAAGGCCTTAAAATTATCGATATCAATCAGTAAGAGACTACAGCGGGTCTGGTGATCTTGTGAACGGTAGATTTGATCCTGAATACTCAATTCATAGGCGCGGCGATTATGCAGAGACGTTAATTGGTCTGTCATCGCCGCGAGGCTAAGATTTTCCATTTCCGACTTAAGATTTTGTACTTCTTGACCCATGGTACACAGACTTTGCTCCATCTCACGGTTGTTGATAAGTAGCATCTGCATCTCATCGACCACACCATCAACCAGCTCGTTCAAGGTATTGATATCGGGATTAGTCTGTAATCGCAAACCAAACTCGGCTAATGAGCCAGAAAATGCCGCGGTTCCTTGACTCAACTGGCTGATTTTATTCAACAGGCTATTGATCAAGATTTGTGTCTCAATCTGAACATTTTCAATCACTTCTGGTGACTGTTCTTGGATAAAGGTTTTATAAAGACTGGTATTAACTTCCTTGGTAAAAGAGACAGAATTCGCCAAAAAACCATCAATCGCGCGATTTAAATCGAGATTTGTGCCTGCAAAATATTCATACCAAACAGTGTAATTTTCAGGAGTAACAGGAATATCGAGGGCAGACATTTGCGGCACGGCCAAACGCAAAATTTGCGCGGCAGAATCAAGTTCTTTATTTTCTGCAGTAGAAGACATAAATCGCGAACCATAGATTTGTTATGTTTTTGTATATATTAAGTTAACTCAACTGGTTCGATTTGGATATGGGAGAAATCAATTATTATGACAGGGAGCAAAAGAAAAGAGGATGTTGCCATCCTCTTCCTCATCATGGTGTCGAACCAACTAGAACGAACTAAACCTCGCGACAATTAAGTCCACAATTAACCGCGGCAGCGAGCAAAGATATCTAATTCAGGCTGATATACCTCAGTTTTGATATTCATTAGTCCCAATAGACTATCGAATAAATTGTCATGGGAGAAACCACCTTTCGCCGCATGCTCAGCCAAACAATCCATATCCAATTGATTATCTTTGCTAAAATCTTTTGACACCCAAGCAAGCATAGGAATGCTCGTCTGCTCAATCGGTGCGATACTGTAAGGCGCGCCATGTAAATACATGCCTTTTTCGCCTAATGACTCACCATGATCGCTCAGATACAACATGGCTGGATCAAATTTATCTTGTTGGTTTTCTAACTTTTTAACCACTTCGCTAATAATATAGTCAGTGTACAAAATACTATTGTCATAGGTATTCATCAGCTCATCTTCACTGCAGTTTTGTATATCACTGCGCTGACAATCCGGTGTGAACTTACGGTGTTCTGCTGGATAACGTAAGAAATAAGTCGGGCCATGACTACCAATAACATGCAATACAATCACAGTATCTTTGCGTTCTGCGTTGGCTAAGGCTTCATCTAATTTGTTCAGTAACACTTGATCAAAACAATATTGGCCAGTGCACAACTTAGGATCACTGTTCAAATCAATGGTTATGTTTTCAACTTGGTCACACACCCCTTTACAGCCAGAATCATTGTCAAACCACTGCACTTTAATACCACCATGATCCAACACATCAACGGCGGTGTCTTGAGCATAGGCACGGCGTGAATCGTAATCTTCCCGTCCCATGCGAGAAAACATGCAAGGCAAAGATACCGCCGTTGCCGTGCCACATGAATGGGTATCTTTAAAGACTATTAATCCTTGGTCTTGGGTATGGGCGTTGGTTGGCTTGTCGTAGCCATAATACTGATAACTCATTGAACGCGCGGTTTCCCCCACGACGAGGACTAATAAATTCGGTTTTCCATTTGAGTTGGCACTGACATTTTTTGCATCAAGGCCAAGTTGCTGATATTCCATTGGCGTTTGCAAGTACTGCACATTGATGTACTTAGACACAGCACCAATAAAATACGTCGGCACGATATAACGTTTTAGCTCGTCGTTGTTACGGCCAAAGGCCGCGTAATCTTGAAAATAGAAGAAAGCAATAATGCCCAGTCCCGCCAACATCGCTAGCATAAAAAGCACTTTATGCAGTAGTTCTTTTAGGAAAGGTTTGTACTGAATATCCGCTTTATAGATAAGATACGCGGGTAAAATCCCAGTCAGTAACATATTCATTATCGAAGCGAAATTCACATACATGAACGCTTCGGCATGATTGGTTTGAAAAGTGTTTTCTATCATGCCGTAATCAAAGACGACATTGTATTGGTAGGCAGCGAAGAACACACTCGATGATAACAAGGTGAGTAAGATGAAAAACGGTTTAACGAGATACTTCACCGTAAATAAGGAAAATACAAAACTGAGTGCACAGGTTAAAAACAACGGCACAGTAGCGATGAAGATAGGATCGACATCAGGTTGTTTTTCAATGCCTTTCTTAATGATGCCAAACAATGGGATATTGAAAATACAGACGTAAAATAACGCTGTGATAAAAGTGAATCGATTCACCGATAGAGTCTTAAATCTTGCTAACACTGATAGCTCTCACTCAAATTAGTTGTTTGTCGAGAATAACTTAGTATTCTTAAGGTAGTCTTAGCCTTTGACAGTGAAATTTTTTCGCAATAGTAGCAAGCTCTTGGCAATGGCTCAAATTATCTGTGGGTATTGTTAACATTAAATAATAAACTTAAAAAAACGGCCGAACCTCAATAAGTTCGACCGTTTTCTGCTCCCCAACCTATTAGGGTCTTGCTCGGTTTTACCAGTGAAGAGTTAACAATTCATGCTAACCCAGCGGTAATTATCTTAATTGCTGTAATAAGTAGGCAAACGCCATTGAATTAAGTTCCGCAGCTTGATTATTATCTGCAGCGCCGGCGTGGCCACCTTCAATATTTTCGTAGTACAAGACATCAATTCCCATGTCTTTCATCTTAGCAACCATCTTACGGGCGTGACCTGGGTGAACCCTATCATCACGGGTCGATGTGGTGAAAAAGACCTTTGGATAATGCACGTCTTTATGCAGATTATGGTACGGAGAGTACGTTTTAATGTAAGCCCATTCCTCAGGAATATCCGGATTACCATATTCGCCCATCCAGCTGGCACCGGCGAGTAACTTATTGAATCTAAACATGTCAAGCAGAGGTACTTGGCACACGACAGCGTTGTACAGATCAGGCCTGCGGGTAAATGCCGCCCCCATTAACAGGCCACCGTTACTGCCACCTTGGATGCCTAAATGTTTACTTGACGTGATTTTACGGGCAATCAAATCTTCCGCTATCGCCTCGAAATCCTCATAGGCTTTATGTCGATTTTGCTTTAACGCCGCTTGATGCCAAGCTGGGCCATATTCGCCACCGCCACGAATGTTAGATAACACATAGACGCCGCCCTGCTCTAACCAGTTCTTACCAATGGTGGCCGAATAGGATGGACGCAATGAGACTTCAAACCCACCATAGCCATAAAGTAGCGTAGGATTAGTGCCATCTAACTTAAGATCCTTAGCCATCACCACAAAGTACGGTACTTTAGTGCCATCTTTAGACGTCGCAAAGTATTGCTCAGTTTTAAACTTATCCGCAGCAAACTGTTGCGGCATACCTTTAATTTTCTTCGGATTTAAGGTTTTTGCATTAACCGTATAGAGGCTTGAAGGCTCAAGAAAACTGGTGTAATTCACAAAAAAATCATCACTGTCTTGCTCAACGTCCATTACCGTCAAGGCGCCATTCGCTTCGAATGGGACTTGGGTGCTTTGCCAAGCGCCCTTTTCGTCTTGCTCATACCGTACTAATTTGCTTTTCACGTTATCGAGCCAATTCACGAAAATCGCACTCTTACTAAAACTAAGCTGCGCTATCGATGCGGTCTGAGTCGGGCTCACAAATAAACTGAATTTGGCTTTTTGGGCGATAAGATCCGCCACATCGGCATATACGACCGCGCCTTGCTTAAAATTACCGTCTTTATTGGTTAAATCGCTCTTTAACTCAATAAATAACTTACCTTTAAAATAACCTTTAATCTCAGCATCTTGAGGTAATGGCAACCCTATGAGTTTGCCATCTTGATAGACATATTGGCTGGCGGTATAAAAAGTATGTGCCTCGGTGACTAAACTCAGCGGCGTTTTATCATCGAATAAAACCCAGCCTGATACTGCGACTGAGGTTTTGTCACCAGTGAAAATCGGTTTCGCTTGCTCGAGTGCTGTACCACGTTGCCAGAGTTTCACCTCCCGTGGATAACCTGAGTCAGTCATGCTTTGACCATCACCAAAATCAGTACCGACAAAGGCGTGGTCTTTATCTATCCAGCTCAGACTTGATTTGGCTTCTTTCAAAAAGAATGGCTTATCTTTGGTGGCAACAAAGGATTTAGTATTTAAATTAAATTCTCGCACTTCCACCGCATCGGCACCGCCGCGGGAAAGTGAGACAAAACAGCGCTCATTTTCGGGATACTGACAGCTAATATCCTTAAATACCCAATTGACCGATTCAGCTTTACCTAGGGCATCGATATCAAGCACGGTTTCCCATTTGGGATCGGGTTTAGCATATTCTTCCATAGTAGTACGGCGGTAAATACCGCGCACATGAGTGTCATCCTTCCAAAAGTTGTATAACTTGTCGCCAATGTGGGTCGCGTAGGGAATGCGTTCTTTATCGTTCAGGATGGCGAGACTGTTCGCCACTAAGGTATCAAAACCTTTAAACGCTTTAATTTCGGCGGCAGATGCAGCATTTTGGGTTTTCACCCATTCCATGGGCTTTGCGCCTTCAACATCTTCTAACCAAATATATTTATCTTCTTCTGCGTGAAGTTGACCGCTCATACCGAGCACTCCTGCAATGCACCAAGGCAGTAATTTATTATTCATTCTATTCCTTTTAAACAAAGTCCATCTTGAGATCTGCCCTTACATTACCTTAATTAATATCCAGTTCAACTATTAATCCAACAAGAATGTAACAAAAGGTAAGGTACTGTAATAGCTGATGATTAATCTAGAATGAATCGCGTTTTTAAAGATGTCATGCTATAAAAAAGCGTCCACGAAGGACGCTTTTTAGTGGATGAAATAGGGTAAATTAAAACTCGTTATTCATACGAGACAACAAATTGAGCAGCACGATACGTTCTTCACTGCTCATTTTAGCGGTGAGATCTGTGGTGAGTTGTAGATGTAATGCATCATGTTCAAGGAACAAAGTTTGGCCCTTTTCGGTTAACTCCACCAGAATCGAACGACGATCGGTTTCATGGGGACGACGTACAACCCACTCAGCTTCTACCATTTTGTCGATTTGGACCGTTAGTGTGCCTGTTGTGACACCAATTTTATCCGCCAGTTCTTTCATCCTCATAGCGCCGTGCACGCCGAGTAACTCAATGGTGTGCACCTGCGATAGGCTAAAACCTTTGTCACGCACAATGGCGTGTTCCCAAGACGACAGCTTTTCGTAAAATTCAATAATCACATGATTTAATGCATGATCTGTTGAATGAGCGGCCGTTGAATTCAGGTTTGATGAATGATGATGTTCAACAGTCATTTAGGCTTCCTTAGCCATACACTCGCGCTGACGGCAAGTATGGAGTTCAATAGTGATATGGGCCAATTCAGGAAATTGTGACAGTAACTGGTTAAAATAACTGACATCTTTCGGTGAATGGGACACGATAGACACCATAATAGCATGGTGATCGGCACTCACTCGCCAAAGATGTAAATCGGCCACTTGATGATCCGGTACGGCCTCAAGGGTTTCCACGACCTTACGCTGCAATGACGCTTTAACACCACCGTCAAGTAAGATAGGACTCGTTTGCTGAATGAGTCCCCATGACCAACGGCTAATAATCACAGCACCCACTATACCCATAACCGGATCGAGCCAAGTCAGTCCCATGTATTTACCAAACAACAAGGCCGCAATGGCGAGCACTGACGTTAACGCATCGGCTAATACGTGAAAATAGGCGGCGCGTAGGTTGTGATCATGACCACCGTGTGCCTTCTGACGCTCATGCTCATGCTCATGCTCATGCTCATGCTCATGCTCATGCTCATGCTCATGCTCATGCTCATGCTCAGCAGCATGGTGCTCCTGTTTATGATGGCAATGGCTATGATCTTGATGACTTTCATCGTGTGCATGTGAGTCATCATGTGAATGTGGACCCGCACCATGTGAATGAGCCGTATGGACGTGATCGTCATGGGAGGAGTGTGCTTCGCAGCTGTGATGAGCATGCTCGTCTTCATGATCATCTTGATGTCCATGATCGTGACTATGACCATGAGTGTGCCCATGGTCGTGGGTATGGTGATCTTTGAGTAAAAATACACTCAGCACATTCACGCTCAAACCTATGACAGCCACAAATATGGCTTCGTTAAAATGGATTTGCTCAGGGTTAATCAGTCGCATTCCCGATTCAATCAACATCACCAGTGCCACAAGTCCTAGCGCTATTGCGCTGGTATAACCGCCAAGCACACTCACTTTGCCAGTACCGAAAGCAAATGCAGGATCGTTAGCGTGTTTACGGGCATACGAATAGGCGAATAACGTGATCATAAAGGCCGCGGCATGGGTTCCCATGTGCCAACCGTCGGCGAGCAGTGCCATAGAACCGTAGATGGTTCCGGCAGCAATTTCAGCCACCATAGTGATCACGGTTAAATACAGTACATAGCGAGTGTTCTTCTCGCCATCGCGGTTCTGACTCGAAAACTCATGGGCGTGCTGCCACTGGGCGAGTGAGTGCCCTTGGCGGCTTCCCGTAGTAGCTTGATGCCCTGTCGCTTGCTCGGCTGTCATTGATTTCATTGTATGGCCCCTGTTCCATTTCTATCGCTATTAATGGTGAAAAACTCGTCACTTGAATTATAGTTTGAAAATCAAAATATATGAAGATCAAATTAACTATTTATCAAGATATACTGTTTTCAAACTTTTAAACGTGTATTTGAATCCCCATAATGCATCCGCCCTCCTGCCATCAGTCGAGACACTGATATGTGAATTAAGATAGGCAGCTAGACTAGGCAAAGGATATCAGGCAAGGTTTAATGGATTAGCGCTTGATTTATGAGTAAAAACAGCTCACATAGCTGAGTTAGATTGGCTTTATTACAGCCTTATGCAGTTATAGACAGACACAGCGGTGGCTTTTCAGTGCAAGTTGAAATCCAAGTTTTAAGGTTTTTATCTAGGCTATTTCGTATATTTTTCGCATGATATGAGTCATAAAACAGTCACAGCAAAGAATTGAAATAGCTGCGAACTTAACAAAATAAGTCATTGGAAAGTGTAATTAACCCTTATTATTCAGATTGATAAAGATTATTTGAATAAAAAATCGATTTTTTATTGAATAATTTAACCCTTTTTTACCTCTGCTGCGTTTATAGGGAGCAGAACACAGACAAATTTATCGACATCAATTCAGTTCGGATAGGAGAAATAAAATGAAATTGAAGACCTTATTTAGCGTTAGCGCTGTTCCCCTTGCATTTGCACTATTGTCATTCAATGCCGTGGCGGTGAGCCCACCACATCCAACAGGGTTAAATGCGCCTATGATCAGTATTCAACGTTTCGATCCAAAAGATTACAGCGCACAGGAAGCCACTAAGATGTTCCCTGCTCCGGCAGCAGGTATGGTGCAGCACACTTTAAGCTTACCTAAATTAGAAAACGAAGATGACTACATGGTCGAAATCCAAATTGGTCAGACTCAAATGGTTGATTGCAATAAGCATGGATTAAGCGGGGAATTGAAGGAACTGACAGTGCAAGGTTGGGGTTATAACTACTATCAAGTGGATGAAATCGCTGAAGGCCCGAGCACTATGATGGCCTGTTTCGAACTAGCGAAGAAAGAAGCTTTTGTACGTATTCCGGGTGAACTAAAAATGCGCTACGACAGTCGCTTGCCTAAGGTGTTTTATCTACCAGAAGGCGCTGAACTGCGTTTCAGAACTTGGAAAGTAGATTCAACCTATCAATATTCCAAGTAAATAGCCGAATTTAACTCTTGCGTCATCAATCAAATGCGCTTCGAGTCTTTGCTGATTGATAAAAGCAAAGACTCGAAGCGCATTAACTAGAATCGTTTAATTCTAACGACTTGCATAATTTCTATTTCAAAACCTGCCACAGTTTCTGTCTCTGGGTAATAGATGACATTGATCTTTTGTCCTTGCAGATTACGATACTTTTTGACCCGTCTAAATTTAAACGGCACGTCACAATCTTCAATCATAACAGTATGTTGTATCCACTCCGCTTTTTCCCTTTGCATATGCGAAACCACAGTCACACCTTCAGAGTGAACCAAATGTTCATGGGTGGCTAACATCTTTTTTACGGCCTTATTCATGTTCAACTCTTTTATCATCTAGTTGCGACAACAGTGACTCAACTTTCTGTTTAATTTCAGCATATCTCAATTTTTCACAGCGGCCGAAACCACTCAACTTACGCACTTGAAAACGACTCACCAAAGGAACTGACATACCAGCGAGGCAACGACAATAGGTATCAAGTGATAAAGCATCTATGCCTTTGGCCGTTAAATGGTGCTTCAACTCACGCAAATCAGCCAACATCTGCTGATCTGTCGGCCAAGTCGGCTCCGTCGAATAGCGCAACTTAGCAAAATTGCCGCGGCAGACACTGCAATGACCGCAGACAGCCGGCGTCTCATTATCATCAAAATAACGGGATAAATTGTGGCTTAAGCACGTCTCAAGCTCAAAAAAGCGGACTAACTGCGCTATTCGCGCAATTTCTTTCTGCTCTTTATCAATAAAATAATGGTACAACTCATCGATGAGTTCCGGACGCGCTAATGCGGCAACATCCACCCGATACACATCGGTAATTCGTTTGGTTTCTAATTCAATTAACTGATGTTCTGCTAAATATTCCAGCGCGGCCAACACGCGACTGCGTTCATGGCCCGTTGCACTGTACAAGGCATCAAAATCTAACGCGCCCCATATTTTCTTCATCTGCGTATGATTAAAAATTTGCGTCAAAAAGGCCTGCCGTTCGGAATTAAAGCGGCTCAGAATGGCATGTTTGTCCACTAAAAATTTGTAATTAACATCGGCGTAATAAGCAAATAACGGCTTAACCACACCTAGAATCTCTAGCTGTACAAGTAACGTTTTTAATGGCAACTGGCGAATATTACTCGCCGTCGACACGCCATTAAGCTGACATTCCCACTGACCAGAATCTTGTTCAAGACGAATAGCTTCAATGACTTGCGCTATACCTTCTCGCTCAGGCGTATCGCCATACACAAAATTTTCAACGGTATTGAGTCCGTCAAGATTGGCTAAAGTCACACAATGGGATAACGCACCATCACGCCCTGCTCTGCCGATTTCTTGACTGTAGTTTTCAATGGATTTAGGCAAATCATAGTGGATCACAAAACGGATATTGCTCTTATCGATTCCCATACCAAAGGCGATGGTAGCTACCACCACTTGCAGCTTATCCTGCATAAAATCATTTTGAATTTGTTGACGTTTTTCATCTTCAAATCCAGCATGATAAGCACTGGCGACTATGTCTTGTTGGCACAAGAGTCGTGCGACTGTTTCGGCGGTTTGCTGTAACGTCACATACACAATACCAGCACCTGAGAATGATGTTATCTGGTTAACCAGTAAGGCATTTTTCTCTTGAGTCGACACGGGCAGAACTGTCAAATCTAAATTGGGTCGATAAAATCCCGTTTGTACTATGTGTTCAGGCGCGATATCGAAACGCTTGGCCATATCCAGTTTCACTTTACGTGTCGCGGTGGCCGTCAGTAACAGTACCAGCGGGATCTCAAGCTCGCGCCGATAATCGGGTAATTTAAGATAATCGGGCCGAAAATTGTGACCCCATTCTGAAATACAATGCGCCTCATCGACGACCAACATAGACAGCGGAACCGATTGAATAAACTGCCTAAAGCGTTCATTTTTGAAACGCTCCACCGACACCATTAAAATTTTCAATTTGCCAGAGCGCGCATCTGTCATCACTTGCTGACTCTGCTCGGCGCTTAAGGTTGAATCTATGCTGGCCGCATGAATTCCCTTAGATTGCAAAAATTCCAGCTGATCTTTCATCAAGGCGAGTAAAGGCGAAATCACTAAACTCAAATGGGGTAACTGCAATGCTGTAAATTGATAACAAAGGGATTTACCAGAACCCGTCGGGAAAATCGCTAAACTCGACTTCCCTGCTAACAGTTGTGTTATCGTTTGCGCTTGGCCAGGGCGAAATTCAGAAAACCCGAAATCCTGCTGCAACAAACTAACGTATGGATTGGTTTCCGGAATGGGATTGAACATCAACCGTCCTTTACACTTATCCTTACCACCCACAAAATTCGGGCATACCGCAAGAAAAAGATTCAGCATTAAGTGAGTCGACTAGTCTAGCAAATTTTGAGGTACTTTACGGAGTTAATTACCGACAACTGAGTTTTTGAGCTGAATTTATCGGTTGAAAACCATGATGCCGCAGATAAAGTGTGATGGTTAATCTATTGATTTTATAAGAAGTAATTGGCTATTCTTATAAAAACTTGAATGCAAAAATAAAAACGGCTTTAAAAAATGAGCGATGGACAATATAAGCGCCGAGGCTAGAGCTTAGGTTAATCTCGGCCGCATGCAGTCTCCAGTTTAAGGTTTTCTCGCAAGGTATAAATTAATCAGCGAGGTGAGTTTATCCTGAAATCTTTCTTCAAAACTATCAATATCACGTCCGATAGAGACAAGATATTTCGTCGCTTGTTCGCGGGAAAGTAATTTATTGGCAACACTGTATTGCATCTCTTCCAAGGTTTTATCGTATCTTGGGATCAGCAACCAAGTGCCAACATCGACATCGAAATGTTGCATCGCTTTCTGAGCCAAAGCACAAAACGCCTCAATATGATCTACGCCATCAGGTCCGAGACAGCCAGGTTCAATTCGGCATAAAACCGCAATTTTCCTATCGTTTGCAATACTTAAACTCATCTCTAATGCCCCGCGTTATCTAGTCGTAAATATAAGATCTTAACAGTAATTTTACGTGTCTGCACAGATAAGTCACGGCTAACTTACCTTTATTAGATAATCCATTTTAGGCAATAGAACAACTTTAAAATCATATTCTTCAAAACATAGATCCGCGGTTATTTTGTTCTATTCATCAATAATGTCACCTACAACATCCTCATCAGTATGTTGTAAAACATTAAGCGAAATATTTTCATTATGCTCTGACAATAGGGTATCAATGGCTTGGTCAAAACTGTCTAACTTTTGAGTTTCCATATAACGTTTTAACCTCAAAATAATATCCCTACTCAGCTCAATATGAGACTTTTTTTGCCGTTTTTTTATTTGAGATAATTCTTTACGAACCATACGCCAGCCAAAATCAGTAAAATACTGATTAAGCATTTTGTTTACATTAGTAAGCTCGTTGTCGATCCGCTGTGCCTTTTTGCGTAATCGGACCAATTCATTTAGTTGTGTCACCAACTTAGTATAGAAAACCGTTTGTAACTCAGCGTCACAAAACCAATCCGGTTTAGATGCCACAGCTTCAGGATTGATAAGGCGATAAATTAAGGGTAAGGCAAAAATTAATTCTGCTTCCTCAAGCAATAATAATTTTCTCCCTGCTGTTGGTTTGTCTTGTTGATATATCCAGGCTTGCGGTTCCATAAATACGTTTCTTTAGCTAAGCATGCGTCTAATGCAGATGAAATAAATCGGTCCTTATGCTAGTACAAATCGATAAGTATTAATATATGGTTCAACCATTTTTTGTGTGTGATATCGATTCCTTGTGCTTCCTTTTACTTTAGGAAGAATAACTCAACTCGTATCAGGTCAAATACCTAGTAAGCTATTGTACTTATTAGCTTAAATTTCATCCAATAGACAAGCCTAGTTTAGCGGCATTCCATTCAACAAAGTCAATAAAATGGTTAAACCATTCTTTAAAGTTGTGATTCTTTGGCTAACCAAGTTCGAAACCACCGCATATAGAAAGTACAAATTTCATACTATTTTTGCTTTTAATTCTATATCCGCATACTTAATCGCCATTGTCCAAATGGCTTTATCTTGACTATTTTTTAAACTAAAAAAACCAACTAAATGCTATTTAATGCGCCCTATTCCGATAACAGAAGTTTATTTGAACAAATAAGCACTCTACCAGTGATAATGACGATTATCACTGGTAGATGTAGGTGTGATTTGCGTATAATTACGTCTTCTTAATTCGATATCAGGTGACTTCAACGGCATGTCTAAAATGATCCGGACAAATAGTAATGCTCAAAATAACACCAATGTAACGAATGAAAGAGTGACAGGATCAGATCATCACAATAATAACCGTGCTGAACAGCCACGTTTTTTTGAAGAGACTTTCCTGCCACAATCTGTTCGAAGTGATTATTTAAGTGCTGCCGAAGAAACTGAATATGAAATTTCAGCCAACACCCGCCGTGTTTATAATACGAGCTTTAGTCTATTTAGCCGTTATTGTGCCGAACACCAACTGCAGACCCTTCCCGCAGATCCCCGTAGCGTGATTTCATTTATTGGTCATCAGAAAGAATTGATCCAAGAGAGTACTGGAGTACAACTTTCTAAACAGACATTAACGACTCGACTCGCGGCGATTCGCTACCACCATATTCAAGCGGGATTCCACTCACCTACCGAGCACCCTCTGGTGATCAGAGTGATGCGCGGTTTAAGCAGAAATCAATCTCGCCATGTGAGTGATTATGATCAACAACCGATTATGTATGATGAAGTGGAAATGCTCATTCAAGCTATCGATGAACAAGTGCAGCCATTAACCCGAGCAAGAGACAAAGCCATTATTCAGTTAGGATTACAAGGTGGGTTTCGCCGTTCTGAACTTGCAGATATAAAAGTTCAATATGTCAGTTTTTTACGCAATAAGCTAAAAGTGCGCCTACCTTATTCGAAGAGTAATCAGCAAGGTCAACGGGAATGGAAAGACCTGCCGGATCATGAACCTTTTGCAGCACTCAACGCGGTAAAAAATTGGTTATCACTCGCCAATATAGAGGATGGGCATTTATTTAGATCGCTTTCCCGTGATGGGAAATATTTACGCCCTTATCAAATAGTAGAACATCACTCTGAAGCGAATTCAAGTTTACATAAAAATAGTGGTTTTCTCACGGGAGACGATATTTATCGCATAATTAAAAAATATTGCACAAAAGCGGGCCTACCTGCAAAGTTTTATGGTGCCCACAGTTTGCGTAGTGGTTGTGTCACTCAACTCCATGAAAATGATAAAGATCATTTATACATTATGGCCAGAACTGGCCATACCGATCCGCGCTCACTTCGCCATTATTTAAAACCAAGAGACTAAAACCCAAAAGACTAAACTAGATCATGACTCGATAAGGATCAGTTAGTCTTTTATCAAAAATTAAATAGAAATTATAACGTTAAATATAAATCTATCATGTTTATGAAAAAAATGATATACAGTAATTATATTAAAATTATTTCCAATTTTTAATTTGAAAAATAATTAAAGCAATAACTTCACATTATATATTTTTATCTGTGACACAAGATTTGACATTATAGCAGAATAAAAATCCTAATTGAGGTACTTTGACCTCAGCAGCTTAGACCATAGCAAACTGCTGGTTAACATTTTTATAGCATATCGGGTTTATTGCTCACTGCAGTATTATTGTAATATAAAATCATCTTTATTGTCATATTGATACTTTAGCCTTAGTCACGAAATTTAATCCATCGTACTAGCCGGAGTAATATATGAGTAAGGCCACCTTTGATCCTACACTTTATAATAAAAGTAATAACGAGCCATTTAACCAAGTGTTGGATAAACATTTATCTCGCCGTAACTTCGTAAAAAGTGGTTTAGGCCTCAGTGCTATGACAGCTTTTGCCAGTGTAGGCTTAACTGCTTGCGGATCAGATGACGCCCCTGTTACAAAACCTGTTGATCCAGTGACACCTTTGCCACCGACAAAAAGTACCGCCAAGCTAAACTTTACGTCAGTTGCGGGTTCTCGTTTAGATGCCGTCGTTGTGCCAGAAGGCTATACAGCGCAGGTACTTGCACCATGGGGCACTCCATTAAATGCAAAAGCAGCACCATGGAAAAGTGATGGTAGTAACACTGCCGATGACCAAGCGAACTCAGTCGGTATGCACCACGATGGCATGCATTTCTTTCCATTAAATGATACGGGTAATGACGGTTTACTTTGCATTAACCATGAATATATTGATGAAGTTGCATTACATCCTGCAGGACAAACTTTTGATCCTACTTCAGGTTTGCGCACGATTATCGATGAGGTACGTAAAGAAATCAACGCCCATGGCGTATCGGTTGTACGTATAAAACTGGTTAATAATCAATGGGAAGTGGTTAGTAATGATAACCATAACCGCCGATTCACCGGTGCGACTGTGATGGATATTAGCGGTCCTCTCGCCTACTCTTCTCTACTCGAAACCCGCTATTCTCCCGACGGGAGTCAGGCTCGCGGTACATTAAATAACTGCGGCAATGGTTACACGCCTTGGGGCACTTATTTGACCTGTGAAGAAAACTGGCCAGGCTATTTCGCAAACCGTGGTACGTTAACTGTGGAGCAAAATCGCATTGGGATCAGCAAAACCAGCACACGTTATGGCTGGGATGATCTTGCAGGTCATGATGAGGAACGTCTCGATGAATTCGCACGTTTTGATGTCACACCAAAAGGTGCAAGTGCTCAAGATGACTATCGTAATGAAGCGAATGGTCACGGTTATATTGTTGAAATTGACCCTTTCAATCCAACATCGCGCGCAGTAAAACGTACCGCGCTTGGTCGTTTCCGCCATGAAGGTTGTACCTTTGGCAAGTTAACCGAAGGTAAGCCAGTAGTATTCTATTCTGGCCACGATTCACAATTCGAATACCTCTATAAATTTGTCTCGGCCGCGGCGTGGGATGCAAAAGATGCTGACAGCAGCAATCGTATACAAACTGGCGATAAGTATATGAATGAAGGTACTTTATATGCAGCTAAGTTTAATGCAAACGGTGGTGGTGTTTGGTTGCCTTTAACCTTAGATAGCCAGACTACGGACGGAAAAACCCTAGGCAATACTTTCGCTAGCTTAGCCGAGATTATTTTGAACACCGCAGGCGCAGCGGATCTTGTTGGTGCAACACCTATGGATCGCCCTGAATGGTGTGCTGTCGATCCTTTCACAGGTTCAATTTATTTGACCCTGACCAACAACTCAAAACGAACTGAAACCAATCCAGCGAACCCAAGATTGAAAAACCACTTTGGCCATATTATTCGTTGGGATGAAAGTGACAAAGATACTGAATTTACATGGGATATCTTCGTATTCGGATCACCAAGTGATGGTAACGCAGAAACAAACTTATCAGGCTTAACAGATCTTAACCAATTTGCCAGCCCAGACGGTTTAGCCTTCGATCAACGCGGTATTTTGTGGGTTCAAACCGACAATGGAGCCAAGGAGGTCGCAGAAGAAACCAACGATCAGATGCTAGCGATAGTGCCTTCAACGCTTGTTGATGGCCAAGAGAAACAGCTAGGCGTAACGGCTGATAACCAAATGGAATTAAAGCGTTTCTTCGTTGGACCAAACGACTGTGAGGTTACGGGTTTTGCTATTAGCCCTGATTACACTTCTGTTTTTGCTAACATTCAGCATCCCGGTAATTGGCCTTATTCGTCCAATGCCGCTGAAAAAACGCCTGCGGGCACGACATTACGCCCTCGCGCCGCTACAGTCGTTATCCGTAAGTTAGATGGTAAAGAAGTCGCGGTATAAACAATTATGCTTGTGCGAGGTATCTTCTTAATATGAAGTTCCTATAAGTTAATTGCTACACATAAAAAATCCCCTCACTGTAGGGGATTTATTATTTAAGAAGATAGTTAACTAGCCTTTTTCAAAATAGATTAAATCCAACATCGATTAACTCTTACTACGACTTGCTTGTTCAAAGGCCAGTTCAAAAGCATCGGTAAAATCTGTAATTGGCAGAAGGTCCTCACGGCAACGGCGATTGCGGCCAAGTAAGGAAGATTCAACAAACAAATCAAACCAAGTACTTAAGGCTTTGCCATTAGCCGCTTCGCCAATCGCTCCTAAAGCCAATGATGCCACCTCGGCGGTGCCAAGTTGAAAATCATGACTACCTTTACGCAATGCATAGGTCGCGAGCGTGTCGGGATCGAAGGAAAGCAACGGCAGTGAGTGTAAGTAAGGACTCTTACGGAACATTTTAATCGCTTCACGCCAACTGCCATCAAGCAGAACAAGTAGCGGCCGTTTGCCTTCGGCCAATGTCGACATCGGCACTTGGTTCAGTACGGTTTGCCCTTGCTCTGCATACTGGGCAGGAAACACTAAATAGGGTTGATATTGCGGCGAATTCAGCAAAGCAAGCAACTCAGCTTCAGGTTCTGTACGTGACCAAATATAGGCGTGGGTATCAGGAATAAGATCCGCTATGAGTCGTCCGCTATTAGTCGGCTTTAACACCTCATCGTTATACATAATCAGCAGGAAACTGGCGTGAGTATCTAACTGACGGCGTAGCGCACAGGTACAGAACTGCTCACCTAAGAGGCATAATGGACAGCGGATCAGTTTTTTACCGCGGGCACCAAAGGGTTTAGTCGAAATAGACTTACGGTACTGATATAAATGGTGCACTGCATGGGGGGCTAAAGCCATAAAAACCAATTCTCTATCAAACTTATTAAGGATCGCGACCACATCATTTAGCACTTTTTTATCGCGGTGGCGCAGTTTATCCCTTGGCCATCAATGGTGCAATCGCGTAATACATTATCGTGATAAAAGGCCGGTGTCAGTGGTTGATGGTTTCATATGCAGCCTAACGCCAGTCAGATAATTTAAGAGCACAGAGCAATTATCTCTTAAAACAACTGTAATGTATTAATCTGTGTTACCACTTAGTATGCAATAGCGTGCAACACTAAACCGACCAAATTAACGTTTAAATTACTTATTGGGGGAGTATTTAAGCTAAATATCAGTAATGACTTAACTTAGTGTGGAATAGCCCTAATATCATGCGAAAATATACTCTACAAATACAGTCTCGATGAAAGGTCAATTATGCACCCAAAAGCCCCGATCGCTTTAATACCACTACTAAACGGCATCCTCATCTCTGCTGCCCTATTCTCTCATGCCACTGCAGCCAAAATACTTAATACCAAAGAAATACAGACTCTTGTAGATTCGGCGGTGAAACCTTTGATGGCTGAGTACGCTATTCCCGGCGCAGTGATTGGCGTCACCATAGAAGGTAAGCAGTTTTTTTATCAGTATGGCGTCAGTTCTAAAACCTCTGGGCAAAGTGTGACTGAAGATACCCTGTTCGAGATTGGCTCTATCAGTAAAACCTTTACCGCAACACTGGCTAACTATGCACAGGGCGAAGGTAAATTAACGCTCACGGATATGGCCAGTGATTATATTCAAGCATTAAAAGGCAGTCATTTTGATAAGATTAGTCTCATCAATTTAGCCACCCACACAGCGGGTGATTTGCCGATGCAAGTTCCTGATAAGGTCACTAATAACGCAGAGTTAATGGATTACCTTAAGCATTGGCAACCGTCATTTGCCGCGGGAACCCACAGAAATTACGCTAATCCGAGTATTGGGCTGCTCGGCATGATTGCCGCGCAGAGTTTAGGGCAAACTTTTCCACAAGCACTTGAGCAAACACTATTTCCACAATTGGGTATGACAAACAGCTACATTAACGTTCCGAGCAGTAAAATGGCAGATTATGCCCAAGGCTACGATAAGCAAGACATGCCAGTGCGGGTCAATCCTGGGGTATTAGCCGATGAAGCTTATGGCGTTAAAACCTCAGCCAAGGATTTACTGCAATTTGTTGAGGCCAATATGCAAATGCATTCGTTACCCAAACCACTGCAAACGGCTATCGATGAAACTCATACTGGATACTTTGATGTCGGTGTGATGACACAGGATATGATCTGGGAACATTATTCTTATCCTATTGATCTCAATAATTTGCTTGCAGGTCACACTCAGGAAGTAGTATTTGGCAGTACGCCAGTTAAACCCATAGTGCCGCCCCTCGCACCGCAGCAAAATGTGTGGATTAATAAAACCGGCTCTACTGGCGGTTTTGCCGCTTATGCAGCCTTTATTCCGGCCAAAAAACTCGGCATTGTACTGCTGAGTAATAAAAACTACCCCGTTCCGCCAAGGGTGACTGTGGGGTATCAGATTTTAACGGGCATAGAGAAATTACAAAAATAGCATCTTGCTAGTCGCGACTATTAAAGGAGATAAGGAGATAGGCCGATTCGCAATCTCCTTTCTTATTTGTTCCTTTTAGCGTGATTTTTTTAGGGTGGCTTGTATTAAGCGCCTTATCCACTTACTTACCTCCAATCTCTTAATAGCCAATATTTTTAAGCAAACTCCCATGTAAGAAAATAGGCAGTGAAGGGTTAATCTGAGTATTAATTCATTTGCAACTCATCGACCTAGTTAACAGACAAATAACCTATCGTAAGTTTAGCTTTACAGCTTAAAATCAGGATAAAAACTTATGCATCGCATTAAAAATTATTTCGTTAAATCAATATGATTGACACTTGAAGTTACGCTTTTAGGGAGTAAGATGCGCGCAAATACCTTAAGTGACCTTTTTCGGAAATATCATGTCAGGCACGCCACATTCTCCTATTCATCACGATATCGCTCCAGCGGCGAGTCAGTCTAGCCTACTGTTAATGATTGTCTTTATGGTCGCCTGTGGCCAAATGGCGCAGACGATTTTTGTACCTGCCCTTCCACAAATCGCACTCGGGCTCCATGTGGACGCCAGCCAACTACAAGCCGTGATGGCCTGTTACTTACTCTCCTACGGGATGTTTCAATTTGTGTATGGCCCAGTGTCAGATCGCGTTGGCCGCAAAATGCCACTCGTCGTGGGTATCGCAATTTTCGTTCTAGGCGCTGTATTCGCGGCGAAGGCCACAAGCTTTAACCAACTAATTATGGCAAGCCTTATCCAAGGATTAGGCACAGCCAGCGCAGGCGCATTATGCCGTAGCATTCCCCGCGATCACTACTTTGGTGACCGACTGGTAAAATTTAATAGCTATGTCTCTATGGCTGTAGTGTTTTTACCTTTGCTTGCACCATTTATCGGCAGCGCCACTGCGGCCTATTTTGGCTGGCAAGCCGTATACTGGGTATTAGCGGGATTCGGTGTCGCGGTCTGGCTGTTGTTAATATTCCTCTTTAAAGAGTCTTTACCCAAGACGCAACGGGAACATCAAGCCGTTTTCAAATCCTATAAGCATGTCCTACGCCATAGAGCGTTTCGCGCTTATTTATTTTCATTGATCGCCACCTTTGCCGGTATTGCGGCGTTTGAAGCCATTGCTGGTGTACTCTATGGCCAATATCTCGGACTGACACCTTTTATGGTCAGTTGTTATTTTGTTGCGCCAATTCCTGGCTACTTACTGGGGGCACTCATCGCGGGCCGACAGAATAAGCCACAAAGGGTTGTTTACCAAGGTGTAGCGTTACTCGGTGCTGGCGCATTATTTATGTTGATCCCAGGTCTTTTTAATCTAGTGGTTGGTTGGAGTTTACTTATTGGATCGATTTTATTCTTCAGTGGCGCAGGCATGCTGTTCCCTACCCTAACATCTGCTGCGTTAGAGCCATTTCCACGTCAGGCTGGGATTGCGGGCGCATTACTGGGGGGATTACAAAATTTTGGTGCCGGACTTGCCGCATTAACTATGTCTTTAGTGCCTATGGGCGGCCAGTTAAGCATAGGTTTATTGAGTGCTGTGATGGTGGTTTTAGTAATCCTGTCTCTGTATTACGCCAAAGATCAAAATGATACTCACCAGAATTTAATGCCACAGATTTAATGCATATGATTTGAAGCGACAATTCTTGGTTTAAGCTAAATCTATTACTGTCAGTCAATAAAAAGCCCACATTTTTGTGGGCTTTTTAAATCGATAAGACACTCTAATAAATCAAAAATATCGATTAATTTATTGCTTCTATAGCTTTAATCGTTACAAAATGCGACGCAGTAAAAAGTCAGCTTTAAGGCGACGAATTCGGGTCATGATCTTCTTCACTGGCGCAGGATAGCTCTGTAAGGTATCCACTTGGCTGTAGTGATATAACCGCTGTGTGTGTTCAAGAATATGCGCCTGCTCGGCTTCAAACTGGGCTTTCCAGCAGCCAATTTCATCTTGGATCAACAAACCATTCTCAAGATCCAGCGCCCAAGCTCTTGGATTCAAGTTCGAGCCTGTGATCAAATGCTTATTACCGTCGGCACTGATGCCCTTGAGGTGATAACTGTTGATACCATGTTTCCACAAATGGATATTCAGCTGACCATTATCAATCGCCCACTGTTGGCGTTTAGCGAACTTACGCAATGATTGCTCATACATATAGGGCAAGGCACCTATGGTTGAGAAATCCTGCTCTGGCGGAATATAAAAATCGTTAGCCGTCTTGTCGCCCACAACGATATCGATGCGTTTGCCATTGCGTAAATGCTTAGCTAAAGCGCGCACTAAAATGTACGGCGGATTAAAATAGGGCGTGCAAATAAACAGCGAGTCTTTTGACTCTTCCACCAAGGCGACAACCACTTTATTGAGCAAGTTTTTCTTACGTCCTAGCCCAAGTAACGGCGTGATGCGATTGCCATCACGGGTCTCCTTAAACTGATACTCAGCATCAGACAGTCTCAGCTTAAAGCTACGCATATCCGTCTTTGGTGGTAGCACTTCTTGCTCGGCATCTTGCGTTAATGAACACACAGCTGGATCAGAAATGATATTTTTCTGGATCATCGCGCGCATACTGCGCGCTAATTCGGCAGACTCAATCAAGTGATAACGATCGAAACGGTACTTATCGTGTTGTTGCAAATAGATATTATTGAGACTGGCACCGCTATAAATCACGGCATCATCGATAATAAATCCCTTAAGATGCAACACACCCATAAATTCACGGGATTTGACGGGTACACCTAAGATATCGATGGGATGTTCGGCTTGAGCCATAACTCTGCGGTACATCAAATAGTTACCGCTATCACCTTTATGGCCGATCAAGCCACGTCTCGCACGGTGAAAATCGACTAATACTTTGACATCAAGCGTTGGATTTGCCGCTTTGGCATCCATGAGGGCTTGTAATATCTCACGACCCGCTTCGTCATCTTCTAAATACAGCGCCGCAATATAAATACTGTACTTGGCGCTCGCAATACGAGCGAGTAATTCTGCCTTGAAACGGCATGGCGTGAGCAACCACGTTAAAGCCTCGGGTTGAACGGCTATTCCACCAAGCTTATCTAGCAAGGCATCCTCCTTTAAACATGCTGACCACCCCGATAGGAAGCGCTGGGGTTCAGTGATAAAAACATCACAGCAATATGTGTTAACTCTGGATAGGCCTCTGTCACTGCCAACCTGATCGTTTGTTCTACTTTAAGATGTATATCAGGGTCCTTAGGGAACCAGAGTAACTCAACTTGGACAAAGCGTTGATCAATTTTTCCATTTCGAAAACTGATGCTTGGGATCCAATCTAATGTGAAACTCTCTGCATTACCTTTACATATATCCGCCAATGACTGCAGTAATGTTTGGCTGAACGCTGCAACGACCGCTTGTGGTAAGCCGCGCATACTAATATGTGGCATGGTTTAGTTGTTACCTAAGAACCTAAAATCGTAAGGGGTAGAAATTACCGACTTCACCTCGTCTCGGCAAGACTTTTCTCCCAAAAGTCTTGTTAAACCTAACGGTTTTGCTGGTAATTTGACCTCACGCGATTTTATTCCACTTCAGTGCACCGATTTACCTAAAAATCTTCTTCATTTATCCTTGCTTGAAATCGCATTTTACGACGAGTATTCTCGGCATTATTTGCCCGTCCACACAATATTTCGCCACTAAATAGTGGTGATTCTTAACGCTACAAATCAGTCCAAATTTCACTGAACTACACCCAAAATGTCTGCCAAATCACAAAATAATCTTCAAACCCATTTCATTCACCCCGAATCCAGTGATTTAGCGTAAACTAAACCGCCTATTTGCGATTAGACCACACGATACAAGATTAAGACTATGAACAAAAAAATTCTGCTAACGTTAGCACTGACATTGCTGTTTGCTTGGGGTATTTTCCATTTTAAAACCCAGTTAGGGTTACTCATCCTGCCGTTGTTTATTGGGCTAGTATTGTTTGTTACCCTACGTTTATATCGCTTGATGGAAAAGGATGACGGCAGCAGTGAGGATTAACCGCACACAATACCAACCTAATCTTAATGATGTTTTGATAAAAATGGCCAATAGCTAACATGGAAACGTTACTGAAAACCACTCTATATGCCGGCCTGCTCCTAGCCGCAAGTCATAATATGGCCTATGCAGAGCAACATGATTCTAGGCCGATAAGTGCTCAAACCACTTCGCTTAGCCAAGCAATCAGCAAGATCAGCCCTCGACATTCACAAATCGCCTTACTGGCAATGGATATGTCGAACAATCAAGTGATCTATAGCCAACATGCTGAGACCTTGTTTATTCCAGCCAGTACCCAAAAGCTGCTCACGGCAGTCAGTGCTGTGGCTCAGCTTGGGCCTGATTTTCGTTATGTCACGGAATTATGGACAGATGCACCGATACGCAAGGGCCATATCGCAGGCAGTGCTTATCTGCGTTTTAGTGGCGATCCCACGCTAACTCAAGCCGATCTCAAGGCCATTTTTGCCAATCTCGTAAAACAAGGCATTAATCGCATTGATGGACATCTGTATTTGCTCGGCGATAAGCAGGAACAATTGCAAGCCCCTGGTTGGGTTTGGGATGATTTGGGCATTTGTTTTGCTGCGCCTGTATCTAGCTATATTATCAATCAAAACTGTGTCTATGGTCAGTTTAGCCCCAGCACGACCAGCAACCCTTCAGAAGTAAGTCTACGCGCGGGGAGTTATGGAGTCAAAATCAGCAGCGATGCGGTGTTTGATCAAAAGGCGAGCCGCGAATTTTGCCAACTTGATATGGTCAGATTAGGTCAAAATAACTACCATTTACGCGGCTGTTACCCTGGCGGTGAGGCGATACCACTGGCGATTGCGGTCAGCGATCCGTTCAAATTTGCCCAAGATAACCTCACCTCTCTACTTAAAGGCGAGATGTCTCTTGCGGGTAAAGTACAACTCGGCACTAGCTTACCCCAAAAGGCAAAACTAATTGCCAGCCATAGCTCGGCGCCCTTACCTGAGCTGCTCGAGACTATGCTGCTCAAGTCAGATAATTTGATTGCCGATAGCCTTTTTAAGCAACTTGGTAAAAGTTATTTTAAGACCCAAGGCAGCTTTACCAATGGTGCCGCTGCCATGCAGCGAATTTTAACGAATTTAGGCATAGATTTGAGTAACGCCAATATTGTGGATGGTTCAGGATTGTCACGCTATAACTTGCTCAATGCCAAGCAGTTAGCCGCGGTGTTGGCGCTAATCCACCAAGATAGCCGCTTTAGTCCGTTAATCACGAGTCTGCCACAGGCGGGGATCAGCGGCACCTTAAGATATCGCATGGGCTACAACAAGCCGCCGCTTAAACAGCAAATTTTTGCTAAAACAGGCTCGATGCAAGGCGTGTCTAACTTAGCGGGGTTTATCCGTTTGCCCCAGCATAACGACACCCTGTTTGTGATCCTTGAGAATGGCATGAGTCCTGAATTGAAAAATCAACATAAACCCTCATTCAATGCCGAGTTTCTTAAACAATTGATTTCAGTGCTGCAACCGTCATCAACCACTGCGACTGTGAATACTGCGGCTCACTAGAGTCATTAATTAATCGCTACAGAGTAAAAAACTTGCACAAAAAAGCACTGAGTCATCAGTGCTTTTTCAGTTTTTATCTAAACGAATATACCGAAGCCTTGTTAAAACAGCTCTGCAGGCATCGCCATAGTCGTCGCATCACCGGCTCTGACTTGAGCGATATGGTAATCCGCTTTTGGCAATAACTTATCAAAATAGAACTTAGCTAAATAGACTTTCTGCTCGGCGAAAGCTTTATCTTCATGATCCGCGACCTTATCGACCATAGCCAACCAGTAGAAACCATACAGGGTGTAACCAAAGGCATCTAAAAAGTCGACCGCGCAAGCATTAATAAGCGCAGGCTGAGCGACTTTGTGCTCATTAATCGACTCAGCGACAATGACCAAGGCATCTAAACGTGCACATACGGCAGCTACTTTCACCGCATCAACATGGGTGAATGCCCGCATTTGTGCCTTCAAGTCTGCCACAAATTCGTTTAATGCGGCTAAGTTATCGCCAGTGACTTTACGACCGAGGAAATCGATGGCTTGAATGCCATTGGTGCCTTCATAAATCTGAGCGATACGGGTATCACGAACTAATTGCTCAATACCTGTTTCACGAATATAACCATGTCCACCAAAGACTTGTTGCGCCATGATAGTCGCATCTAGACCCCGATCGGTTAAAAATGCCTTCGCCACTGGCGTTAATAACCCCACATAACGCGCCGCTTTGGCCTTAACCTCATCTTGGGCATATTTTGCTAAATCCAGCTGTTGTCCTGTAAACACAGACAAAGCACGGCCCGCTTCTGTCATAGCACGAATGGTCAACAACATACGGCGCACATCGCCGTGGACAATAATGGGATCAGAATCACTGCCCGTCGGTGAGCCGCCAGCGGCGATGCCTTGATTACGCTCTTTAGCGTAATCGGCCGCCATCTGGTACGCCGCCTGCGCACTGCCAAGCCCTTGAATACCAATCGCTAAACGCTCATAGTTCATCATAGTGAACATGCATACGAGGCCGCGATTAGGCTCGCCAATCAAGAAGCCTTGAGCATTATCAAAATTCATCACACAGGTCGCAGAACCTTTAAGGCCCATCTTATGCTCGATAGACCCCACTGATACACCATTGGCATTGGCTAAGCTGCCATCGGTATTTACCGATATTTTAGGTACAAGGAAGAGTGAAATCCCTTTGCTATCCGGTAGCTTAGCAAGCACTAAGTGGATGACGTTTTCAGTTAAATCATGATCGCCACCTGTAATAAAAATCTTGCTGCCCGTGATGGCATAACTACCATCATCCTGCGGCAAAGCACGGGTACGGATATTACGTAGATCAGAACCCGCTTGCGGCTCCGTCATATCCATAGCACCCGCCCATTCGCCGGAGTATAACTTAGGCAAATAAGCTTGTTTCAATTCTTCGCTGCCGTGGGCATTGATACATAAAGCTGCCCCCGCGGTTAACGAGCCATAAAGCGTAAACGCATTACAAGCACTGTAAGCCATTTCGTCGACTAAGATCCCCAGCATCTTTGGCATGCCCATGCCACCAAATTCCGGAGCGCCACACAAACCAATCCAACCGCCCTGGGAATACTGTTCATAAACGGCTTTGTAGCCATCAGGGGTAATCACTTGATTATCTTGATGTAACACGCCCTGCTCATCACCCGTCCGGTTCAGCGGATGGATCAACTCACTGCTGATCTTGGCTGCTTCTTCAAGAATGGCATTGGCCGTGTCAATATCGACCATTTCAGCAATCTCAGGTAATTGTGCCCAAGTGTTAGAGGCATCAAATACCTGTTCCAGTAGGAAACGCATATCCGTTAACGGGGCTTGATAAGGGTTCATTGGTAGACTCTTAAACGTAGGATTAAAACAGTTGTTTTAATTTATACCAGTTCACTGTAGAAAACAATCTCATTACAAATACAGCCGCGAATAATATGAAAGTAAGTGAGCCAAGTATAAATCCAACCCATAAAAAAAACCTTAAGCTTGAACTTAAGGGTCTCTATTTTATAAGCTTTACCACAGGATTGTCTTAGCGTTAGCTCACAGGTTTAGGGCAATTACCACATTAAATCATCAGGAATTGCGTAATCTGCATAGGGATCATCTTCAACGACCACAGCTTTAGATTCATCCTGTTGCCACAGATAACCACACCACTGCGGCACCAGCAGTTTAACTCGCTCGGCTAACTTATGTGGTACTAAGTAACTCTTATCTTCGTAACGCACTATGCCTAACTGCCCTTTAAGCAATTCTGCCTGCAGTTTTTCATCTATGTATAAAGAATAAATTTTATTATCAAGAGTATAGTTAAATTTCACTTCAGCATAAGCTGGGATCTTTATCGCAGACTTAGTGAACTCAGTGATTAAACCGCGCACCTGTCCACGCTCAGATGCCTCTGCAAAACGTTGCTCGTTCAGCGCTTTATCTTTTAGCGCCTGCAACCGTTTTTGCTCGGCCACTTCTTGCTTAAAAGCACTGGAGCCATCATCTATTCGTGATTTTTTATCACGGCGTTTTTGAGTCTTAACGTCGCGAACTTTTTGTTTACTGGCAAGCCCTGCTTTGAGTAGCTGCTCTTGTAATGCATTAGCCATGGATCATTACCTACTTAATTTCTATAAAATCAAAGTTCTCGATTTTGAATATCAATAATCTAAAACCAAACTACATTTTTGCGGCCAGTTCGCCAAGCTCTGTCATCGCTATACTGGCGCCACCAAGTGACCAACCGCCATCAACCGGCAACACAACTCCCGTAATATAGGAAGCTAATTCAGAGCCTAAGAATAGCGCGGCATTGGCGATATCCTGACCTGCGCCGTTGCGTTTTAGCGGAACGGATTGGGCAACCTTTTGCTGTAATGCGGCGCTGGGTGCAAGGCGATTAAAACCTTCAGTATTGGCGATGGGGCCAGGCATAATCGAATTAATTCTCAGCCCTTCACAGCCCCACTCTAACGCTAAAGTTCGCGTCAGCATATCCACACCCGCTTTAGCCGCACACACATGTACTTGCATTGGCATAGCGATCGAAGCCTGCGGCGCCGAAATCTGGATAATATTGCCATTGGGACGACGCAGCAAAGGATAAGCCTGTTTTAACACTTGAAAACTGCCGAGCAAATCAATGTTCATCACCGACTTAAAACCATTAGCCGAAAGTTTTGCGGCGCTGGCGGGGAAATTCCCCGCCGCGCCGCTGACTAGCACATCGATAAAACCAAACTCAGAAGCGATTTTATCAAAACCGACTTCAAGGGCGCTAAGATCGCGCACATCAAAACTCACCCCCAAATGAATACCGTCAGGATTGGCCTGTTGTAACTGCAATACCGCGGCATCGATTTTATCTTGACTGCGGCTCGCAACGGCCACATTTGCGCCAGCCTGTGCGAACGCAATGGCAATCGCGAGATTTATCCCACTGGTTCCTCCGACAACGACAACATTTTTACCTTGATAGTTAAACATCGTAGCATTAAACATGGGCGTTCTCCGTGAACAGTGAGATATGTACTCAGGGTGTGATTAATTATTTTATGTTGTCATTCAACATACTATTTCAATTTTTATCCATCATCTCAAGGATACCAACGAGCGATTTCAAGCTTTTTTATTTAAACAACGATCAAACGACTTTCAAACCGCGCTTTAGACGGCTAGTGTGGCGTCTATGCCAATGATTGGTGAATCGCTTGCAATGCTGCTAACGGGTCGGCAGCTTTGGTGATTGGGCGGCCAATCACTAAGTAATCAGAACCCGCTGCTATCGCTTGAGGTGGCGTCATCACCCGATGTTGATCGCCAGCATCACTGCCAACAGGGCGGATCCCCGGCGTCACGAGTTTGAAATCCTGACCTAACAGCGATTTTAACGCTGTCGCTTCTTGGGCGGAACACACCACGCCATCGAGTCCCGCTTGCTGCGTGAGCTTCGCCAAACGTTGCACATGCTCAAACGCAGGAACATTGATGCCGAGTAATTTAAGATCGTCATCACTCATCGAGGTTAATACCGTGACCGCGATCAGCATAGGCGCTTTATCGCCGTATGGCAGTAAGGCTTTTTTAGCCGCTTCCATCATGGCTAAGCCACCGCTGGCATGTACGTTCGTCATCCATACGCCCAGCTCTGCAGCAGCGGCCACGGCTTTGGCGACAGTATTGGGAATATCGTGAAATTTCAAATCAAGGAATAAATCAAAACCACGATCATGGATATCTTTCACCAGTTGCGGGCCAAACAAGGTAAACATTTCTTTGCCGACTTTAAGGCGGCACATGTTGGGGTCGAGTTTTTCTATCAGTTGTAAAGCATGGTTTTTATTATCGTAATCAAGCGCTACGAGGATAGGTTTAGTCGTCATCATCTCTCCAACGGGGTTACACAAACTGTGTATTCTTCTAATAGATTATTCGCCGTCTAGGCCTCGGATCCGTTTAATGCTGCCCCAGTTTTTACAGGAAGGACAATGCCAGTAAAGCGCATGGGAAGGAAAACCACACTCCTTACAACGGTAACTCGGACGGAATTTAATTTGTTGTTCAACGAGCTGCTCTAGCATAGTTAAACTTTGCTTAGCTTGCCCTTCTTCGGCTTGGCGCAAATGCATCTGCATCAAGTGCTGAAAACCTTTCATGGTCGGATGGCGATATAACGCATCGAGCACTATGGTCTCTGCCGCTTTAATCTCATCAAGACTTATCATGTGCTGCGCTAAGGCGACCACCACAGAAGCTCCAGCGCCATCGGCCATGGCGCCCGCGAGTAATTCTTGAAAACCTTCTTTATCTTGCGTGTCGCGATAAACTTGTTTGGCCGTTGGAATCGCATCGGCAAAAAGCTCGATATCGGCTTTTTTCAGTTGCAGCAGCATTTGCTTACACTGGGCATAATCTTGAATATCGAGGAATTTTTTCGCTAGGGTCAATAATGCACGACCGCATTGGGGATCTTGCTTCAGCGCTTGCTGTAGCAGTTTAATTTTCTGCGCATCATCACTGGCTTCATCGGCTAACTGGCAATAGAAATGCGCCGTTAACGGCTTTAAAACTTGCTGACGTTTACGACTCAAACGCTTAGTGATATCAATGGCTTTTTGCCACTCTTTAATCACTTGATAGATAGCAATCAGCTGTGTTTCAGATTCTTCACTGTGATCGTCTTGGCTGACCAAGTTAATAAAGATTTCTTCAGCTCTGTCGTAAAAACCTGCTGCTAGATAATCTTTACCCAGCTCCATCATAGCGATGTCACGCTGCTCATTGGTTAATGTAGGCCGCGCGATTAAATTTTGATGGATACGAATAGAGCGGTCGACCTCGCCTCGCTTACGGAACAGCGAACCGAGTGACAGATGGGTATCTATGGTTTCATCGTCAACATCTAGCATACTGATAAACAAATCGACGGCTTTATCCGATTCGTTCGACAGTAAGAAATTGAGGCCAGTAAAATAATCCCGGCTCAATTGTTTACGTTGATTACTTTGATTCTGCCTTATGCTCCGTCGCCCCATATACCAGCCATAGGCGGCAGCAATGGGAAGCAACAGAAAGAGGATCTCAAGCATATTAGGCGTCTACATCCTGAGGGATTTTAGGGATCACTTGATTTAGTTTCTTTTTAGTTGCCGCTAAACTTAATTTCAAGCGAACAATATAGTAGCTAGCAAATAACCAACTCAAAATAAAACCAGCAAAAAAGACAATCGCTAAGACAACAGGTAAACGATATTCACCCTGTGCGACAAAATAGCTGATGGTCACCACTTGTTCGTTACGCGCGCCAAAAATCAACGCCAGAATAAATAACAGTGCCACAAGCACAGTTGCTACAAATGATTTCACGCTGCACTCCCTAAACGCGTTTCAATTTAATGATTATCCAAGAAATTTACTAAGCTGACCAGCATTGCCTTGCAATAGATACAAAAAAGCCTCCTAACGGAGGCTTTTTACTATGCGGTCAATCACACATTAACGGCGTCAACACGCTCGCGCAGTTCTTTGCCTGGCTTAAAGTGCGGGACGTATTTACCTTCCAAATCGACTGATGAACCAGTCTTTGGATTACGGCCAGTCCGCGGTGCACGATAGTGAAGCGAGAAACTACCAAAGCCACGGATCTCAATACGATCACCGCTTTCTAATGTTGTTGCCATTTGCTCCAACATTTCTTTGATTGCGCCTTCAACCTCTTTCGCCGACAGCTGCGACTGCCTGGTGGCGAGTTTTTCGATAAGTTCAGATTTCGTCATCCTAGCTATCCCCTATTATCAAGCCAAACACAGTCGCCTAATGGGGAGAGATGTCTCCCCAAACAACAGGCGATTATTTACGAGCTGCTTTAAACGCTTCAGCCATTGCATTGCTAATAACAGCGTCATCTTGTTTGTTCAGAGTCGCCATTACTTCTTTCTCTTCAGCTTCGTCTTTCGCTTTGATTGACAGGCTGATAGAGCGGTTCTTACGGTCAACACCCATGAACTTAGCTTCGATTGCATCACCTACATTATAGACAGTAGATGCATCTTCGATACGCTCACGTGAAATGTCAGCTACACGGATGTAACCTTCAACAGTGTCAGCCAGTTCAACAGTCACACCTTTAGCATCAACAGCAGAAACAGTACCGTTTACGATAGTACCTTTCTTCTTGTCAGCCAAGTATGCGTTGAATGGATCATCTTCAGTTTGCTTAACACCTAAGCTGATGCGCTCACGCTCTGGATCTACAGACAGAACCACTGCATGGATTTCATCGCCTTTCTTGTATTCAGAAACTGCGTCTTCGCCAGTACCGTTCCAAGAAATGTCAGACAGGTGAACTAGACCATCGATACCGCCGTCAAGACCGATAAAGATACCGAAGTCAGTGATTGACTTGATCTTACCAGAAACCTTGTCGCCTTTGTTGTAACGAGTTGCGAAGTCATCCCATGGATTGGTCTTACATTGTTTCAGACCTAGAGAAATACGACGACGCTCTTCATCGATGTCCAGAACCAGAACTTCAACTTCATCACCTAAGTTAACCACTTTAGATGGGTGAATGTTCTTGTTAGTCCAATCCATTTCAGAAACGTGAACCAGACCTTCAACGCCTTCTTCGATTTCTACGAAGCAACCGTAGTCAGTTAGGTTAGTAACGCGACCAGTTAAACGTGTGTTTTCTGGGTAGCGTTTGCTGATTTCTAACCATGGATCTTCGCCAAGTTGTTTCAGACCTAGAGACACACGAGTGCGCTCACGATCGTACTTCAGTACTTTAACGTTGATTTCATCGCCAACATTGACGATTTCTGATGGATGTTTAACACGTTTCCACGCCATATCTGTGATATGTAGCAGACCGTCAACACCACCTAAATCTACGAATGCACCGTAGTCAGTCAGGTTCTTAACGATACCCTTAACTGCTTGACCTTCTTGCAGGTTTTCTAACAGTGCATCACGCTCAGCGCTGCTTTCTGATTCGATAACTGCACGACGAGAAACAACAACGTTGTTACGCTTCTGGTCTAGCTTGATAACTTTGAATTCTAATTCTTTGTACTCTAAGTGAGCGGTGTCGCGAACTGGGCGCACGTCAACTAGAGAACCTGGTAAGAAGGCACGGATACCGTTTAATTCAACAGTGAAACCGCCTTTAACTTTACCATTGATGATACCGATTACAGTTTCAGCATCTTCATAAGCTTTTTCCAGAACGATCCAAGCTTCATGACGTTTCGCTTTTTCGCGAGACAGTTGAGTCTCACCGAAGCCGTCTTCAACAGAGTCAAGAGCTACGTCAACTTCATCGCCAACTTGAATTTCTAAAACGCCTTGAGCATTTTTGAATTGTTCAGCTGGGATTGGGCTTTCAGACTTCAGACCCGCGTCAACCAGTACCATACCGTTTTTGATTGATACAACAGTACCACGAACGATAGAGCCTGGACGGAATTCCAGAGTTTGAAGGGATTGTTCAAATAGATCAGCAAAAGATTCAGTCATGTTTAGGTTACTTTCTTTATTAAACCACTGTCCGTCCTAGACGTGGAGTCAGTCAAATTATCCGTATCATCCTTAATACGAATACCTATCCGGTGGACTAACTTAGTTAGTGCCGGATAATTTTTGGTTGATAAAGTTAAGCGCAAGCGCTAGCACTTCATCAATACCCTTACCGCTAGTATCGATAATGAGCGCGTCATCGGCGGGGACTAAAGGAGCCACCGGACGATTCATATCGCGGTCATCACGTTCGATAATTTCACTTAAAAGGCGCTCGATATTAACATCGAAGCCCTTGTCCTGCAACTGATTATAGCGTCTTTGGGCACGCTCTTCAGCTGAGGCGGTTAAATATAATTTTGCCGGCGCACTTGGGAAAACCACTGTTCCCATGTCACGACCATCGGCAATTAATCCTGGCGCCGTTTTAAAGGCCCGTTGGCGACGTAATAAGGCTTCTCTCACCCGTGGAAAGGCAGCGACTTTTGAAGCGGCATTCGAGCACTCTTGGGTGCGAATGTCGTTGGTGACGTCTTCACCTTCCAATATCACTTGAACCGGATCTTTATCATTGCCTGTTAGAAACTTCACATCCAGATGTGCCGCTAACAACGTGATAGACTCTTCATTTTCCAGTTCAACGTTATGATGAATTGCTGCAAGCGCAAGAACTCGGTAAATGGCACCACTATCAAGTAGTTGCCAACCTAGATGCTGAGCCAATAATTGACTAATTGTACCTTTGCCAGCACCACTTGGGCCGTCGATTGTGACTACAGGAGCCCGTTCAGACATACATTCCTCCGCAAAAAATAACCATCATCCGTGAGTTCATCAAGTGAGCCCCCGAAAATGAGCGCGCCGCATTGTACAACAAAAGACAAACAAAATCCGTGGATTTTTTATGAAGAATAGAAGCCGCACAAATACGGCTTACAATTCTTGACATCGATGGTTGTAACAATGACGAAACAAACAGACTTAGCCTTGCAGGCTCGCAAACTGCTTAAAGTAGTCAGGGAATGTTTTAGAAGTACAATCTGGATCATTGATGGTGATACCGCAATCGGCAAATGCCAGCATAGAAAAGCACATGGCCATGCGGTGATCATTGTAGGTATCAATTTCAGCGGTGTTAATCACGGCTGGCGGGGTGATTTTAATGTAGTCATTGCCCTCTTCAACCTCGGCGCCCACTTTTCGCAGTTCAGTTGCCATAGCCGCTAACCGGTCGGTTTCTTTAATACGCCAGTTATAGATATTGCGAATAACCGTCGTGCCTTTAGCAAATAATGCGGCCGTTGCAATGGTCATGGCCGCATCGGGAATATGGTTCATATCTAAGTCGACGGCCGTTAATTGGGAGCCGCGGGCAATAATATAGTCATCGCCCCACTCGATATCTGCGCCCATTTTTTCGAGCACATCGGCAAATTTTACATCGCCTTGGATACTCAAACGACCCACACCCGTGACTTTGACTTCGCCGCCCTTAATCGCCCCAGCCGCGAGGAAATATGATGCCGATGACGCATCGCCTTCTACCAGTACTTTACCTGGTGATATATAACGCTGGCCTGCAACAATCTCAAAACGCGCGTAGTCATGGTTAATGACGTTAACGCCGAACTGCGCCATCAAAGCGATAGTAATATCGATATAAGGCTTAGAGACTAACTCACCTTTGACATGGATATTGACGCTGCCCTTAGCAAGCGGCGCCACCATCAACAAAGCCGTTAAAAACTGGCTCGATAAATCGCCTGCAATTTCAACATCACCGCCATTAAGGCCAGTGGCATTAATCGTCAGTGGCGGGAAACCGTCATTTTTAAGATAAACAATATTGGCACCGAGTTGCCTTAAGGCATCGACTAAATCGCCAATCGGACGCTCTTCCATACGTGGTTCGCCCGTGAGGGTAAATTCACCTTGGCCTAAGGTTAAGGCGGCGCATAAGGGGCGCATTGCGGTACCCGCATTGCCTAAAAACAATTCCTGCGCGGATGCTGAGGAAATCACACCACCTAAACCATCGAGTTCACACACAGTATTGTTTTGCGATAAACGGTAGTTAACCCCTAACTGCTTGAGGGAGGCCAGCATGTGGCGGATATCATCTGAATCGAGCAGATTGGTGAGCGTGGTCGTACCTTGGGCTAAGGTGGCCAATAATAAGGCTCGATTTGAAATACTTTTTGAGCCCGGAATATTGATTTCACCGTGGACTTGCACAACAGGTTCAAGACGTAATTGCTTCATGAATAAATCTTCTTTCTCTATAGGGCGTCATCATCACGATCACGCGGACTGAATACGCAAAATGGCAACTTCACGCTACAGCGCGTCAAGTTAAGATTACAAATAAAAGGAGATTGGGGCCTTGTTGGTGCTTCGTCGTTATAAAATTACCGATTGTCGCTAAGGATTCAACCGTTTTTTCGAGAAAAATGGCATTTTGGTCAGATTATTTGCTGAGATCAGTGTAAAAATAACAAAAACGCAAAATTTAAGCGGTTAATTTATGATTTAACCGTATTTTTGGCAGGCTTTTTTGCCAAGATAACTGGCGTGTAATCACAGTTTTCACTTTAATTACTTTACCTTTCCGCGCTATTCTACCCTTTAAACGATAAATAACGCATATCTGATACGAACAATCACGTTTGCACTATAACCAGAAAGGTAGATGGAGCTATGTTTAACTCACTCATCGCAATGCCAGCGGACCCCATCCTTGGCTTGTTAACTCAGTACCGCGAAGACTCTCACCCACAAAAAGTGGATTTAGGTGTGGGCGTTTATAAAGATCCTACCGGCGTTACCCCTATTCTAAGCTGCGTGAAAAAAGCGGAAAAATTCCGTCTCGATACCGAAACCACCAAAGTGTATATCGGCCCAACAGGCTCACCACAATTCAACACCTTGATGACGGAATTAGCCTTTGGTGTTGGCCACAGTGCCATTATCGCTAACCGTATCCGCACAGTTTCAACACCCGGTGGTACAGGCGCGCTGCGCGTGGCGGGTGACTTTATCAAACGCTGCAACCCGAATGCCGTGTTATGGGTAAGCGATCCAACTTGGGCAAACCATATCGGTTTATTCGAAGCGGCTGGCATTACTGTTAAAACCTATCCTTACTATGACTACGATAGAAAATCATTGAAATTTGATGAGATGCTTGCTGCATTATCGCAAGTAAGTACTGATGATGTGGTGTTATTCCACGCCTGTTGCCATAACCCAAGCGGAATGGATTTAACCACAGAGCAATGGGATAAAGTGGTTGCCCTTACAAAAGAGCAAGGCTTTACGCCACTGATTGACATGGCCTACCAAGGCTTTGGTGATGGCGTTGATATTGATGCCTACGGCGTGCGTCATATGGCGGCAGCGGTCGATAATATGATCCTGTGCAGCTCATGCTCGAAAAACTTCGGTTTGTACCGTGAGCGTATTGGTTCCTGCTCTGTGATTGCCAAAGATGCCAATACCGCCAATATCGCGCAATCGGTACTGCTTTATGTGGTTCGCTGCCTTTACTCTATGCCACCTGCCCATGGCGCAGCGATTGTTGAGACGATTTTAGGATCAAAAGAATTAACCCAAGAATGGCTTGATGAGCTGAAAGTGATGCGCGATCGCATCAACGGCAACCGCGCCATTTTAGTGGATAAACTTAAAGCCAACGGCGTAAACCGTGACTTTAGCTTTATCGCCCGCCAAAAAGGTATGTTCTCTTTCCTTGGGGTGGCTCCAGAGCAAGTGGCGCGCCTACAAAAAGAATTCAGCATCTATATGGTAGGTTCAAGCCGCATCAGTATTGCTGGGATCAGTGAAGATAACGTTGATTACTTAGCCCAATCGATTGCTAAAGTGCTTTAAGCCGCTGAGTTTATCTGCACCGCTCACTCTGCTGTATTCACTCAATAAAGGAATACAGCAGAGTTCACTTACCGCCTCAAGTGTTAAATTTTTTTAATCATCCCACCCGATAAGTTTTGGCAGTTCATTATCCTCTGTTTCATATCCCCAATATGACAAGCAAGGCCACGTCTCACTGTTCAAGCATTTATTTTTAATCGTAAAACCACATTCTAGCGATTTTGACATCGCGGCTTTATCGCAATAAGCCACAAATTGTGACCTCAGTCGGCGGATTTCCATTTCATTAATCAGGACTGCGGCTATTTTCACTTTTTAAAGCCAACGCCACTGAGTAGATTAGTGGTCATCATAGAACTTGTGGATGTTCAGCCATGTTATTACAAGATAAATTAGTGCAAATCGTCACCAACCCGCTGCTTTCACCCAAGCAAAAATCCAACTATTTAGCATTAGAAGCGGAAGCCAGTTTGCCCTATATGTCGATATCGCCCGAGGTAAAAGCGGCGATGAATGACGGTATTATTTGCGACATGTTTGAAGGCCATGCGCCGTTTAAACCACGCTATGTGTTGCCAGATTATGCCCGCTACCTTCAACAAGGCTCTGAATACTTAGAGTTATCTGCGGCAAAAAACTTGGACGAAGCTATCAATGCCTTAACGATTATGTATCACCACGTGCCATCGGTGACCAATATCCCCGTGTATTTAGGTCAGCTGGATGACATTTTGATGCCTTTCGTTGAAGGAATAGATGCGGAAGTCCTTTATCGTAAATTAAAGCTGTTCTGGATCATGCTCGACAGAACCCTGCCCGATGCCTTTATGCACGTGAATATTGGTCCTACAGATAACATCGTTTGCCGCACCCTACTGCGCATTGATGCAGAGTTAAAACAAGTTGCCCCCAATTTGACCTTTATGTACGACCCCGCCGTCACGCCGGATGAATTGTTGTTGCTTGCGACCACCAATATTTGTCAGTGCAGTAAGCCGCATATCGCGAATTACCCACTGCATGCCAGTGCGTTTGATGAGCGCGGTTTTGGTATTGTCAGTTGCTACAACGCGTTGCCGTTAGCGGGCGGCGCCAATACCTTAGTTCGACTTAATCTTAAAGAAGTTGCGTTAAAGGCCAATTCTATAAACGATTTTTTTGATACTGTATTGCCAAATTACTGCTCACTCACCTTCGAGCTCATTGACGCGCGCTCGGCATTTTTGCATCAAGAATCACACTTCTTTGACAGTTTTTTAGTTAAAGAGCAATTGATTGATGAATCGCGCTTTGCACCCATGTTTGGTATTTACGGCATGGCAGAAGCCGTGAATATTCTGCGGACATTCACGGCTACTGATGCAACGAAGTTATCTCAACGAGATCAACACACTGGCTATGGTCATCAGACAGATGCAAATCAGCTGGGCTATCGTATTTCTGCTGCGCTCGATGCCATAGTGAAATCCACACCCGTCGCACATGGTTACCATGGGCGGGCACTACTGCATTCACAGGGCGGTATTAGTATCGACAACAATGTGACTCCTGGCGTTCGCATCCCCTATGGCACTGAACCGAATCCCATCGCCCATATTCAAGCCCTAGCGCAGCATCATCAGTATTATACGGCGGGAATTAGCGATATTTTGACTATCGATGAAACCGTGAAATCCAATCCTCAAGCCATGTTCCAACTGTGTAAAGCCGCGCTTGAGTTAGGTTTTAGGGAGTTTACCGCCAATGTCGCCTCTAACGATTTAATGCGCGTGACTGGCTATATGGTAAAACGCTCAGATATTGAAACGTTTAAACAGTGCGGCTCGCGTCTCAATACCACAGGCTTAGCCGCAGAAGCTGCGGTTAATACGGGAATATTGCAACGACAAGCACGAGTTATCGCCCATGAACACTCCCCTTGTGTCTTTAAATAGACACGCTATTGTCAGTCAGCTATTGCCCTTTTCATGCGTCGACGGGCCTGGCAGCAGGCTCGTGTTATTCTTGCAGGGCTGCAACTATCAATGCAAAAACTGCCATAACCCACATACCATAGGTTTATGCGATGCCTGTGGCGATTGTGTCGCCACCTGCCCTGACAATGCGCTGACATTAATAAACCTCAATGATAAGCCTCGCATTCACTGGGATAATGAGCGTTGTAGCCAATGCGATACTTGTCTTGCCGTATGCCCGAAACAAGCGAGCCCTAAGGTCAGTCGTTACACCGTTGAGGAGATACTGACGATTCTCCATAGTCAGCGTCACTTTATTAATGGTATTACGGTTAGCGGCGGCGAAGCGAGTCTGCAACTGCCATTTATTCTTGCGTTGTTTAAAGGAATTAAGGCGACAGAGTCGTTATCACACTTAACTTGCATGCTCG
>NZ_JBHFFD010000027.1:0-13476 GCF_043359565.1 Shewanella sp. S23-S33
CCGATCTCAGGTTAATTAAACAACTTTAGGGGCTTTTTCATTAATTCGATTAAGGAAACAAACCCGATGACGATCACAAAAATCGATCTTTTTCCCGATCAATTTTTGATCGCACTTGGGAGGTGAAAAAGTGAGCACTATATTAAAGAAAAGACGTAATAACACGAAATGGAATTCTGATGGCCCAAATGATTTTAAAGTACCAAGACAAGCATAAGTTGATTTTACATCCCGCAGCAAGAAATGCATTCGATGTAATGCAATCATTCCCAGGGCTCTGTAATCGACATGCCCTACCTGCAAGTATCAGGTCTGAATTTGCCTCCCAAACAATATATTGTTTAGGGCACACAGATTCGAGAGTAAAAAGCAATAAGGCAAAACATCGTGTTAGAACATTTCAGTTTTATAGTCCTATTTGGGCAGCAAGTTTTTGGGATAACGGACGCCCACCAAAAGGTACTTTGCTGATTTACGAAGCAAACATTCAAGACCAATTGACGCCTGAAATAATTGAGAAAAAAGCGTGGTTGTCACTATTCCAACTGCTCAGTTTATCCATCAATTCTAAAAATATTGCAGCTTTTATTGATGCCTGGCGCCAAGGACTGCCAGAGCAGTTTTCACGCGAACTCTTTGAGAGAAATACACTACCTGACCAGCTATTTTGTGATTTGTTATCTATCTCGAGAGGCACTCTGGTTCAGCAGCGACAACGCCAGTCTCCTAAATGTCAAACATCTGATTCTGTCGATATTGTCTCCGAATTAACAATGCCATGGGAGCCAAAATAATGACTCCTCCGGCACGCAACATCAGCAAAAAATTAAAGGAATTATTAAACAAATGGCTTGTGCCAGAGCATTTAAATCCAGAGCTCAAGCAAACTCTGTTAATGCAACTCGCCTACAGTATTCAAGCATTTCCAGCAGGCTATTGGGAACAATTTGAACTGATGCATAGGTTAGTAAAGGTTCTGATAACAAAAACGTCTCCAGGCTCAGTGAGCAACACTGAAATATTTGGAATTTTAAAGAAAAATAAGCATCTTACATCATATCCATTTGCTGCCACCATTTGTGCAGTGTTACCACCCAATGTAACACCACAATGGATAACAAAATACACGGCATACCAATCTATTGTTCTTATCTGTTGTTTCATCCGCTATACCCATGACCAGCAACTAGCAACCTCCGGAAATGAAAATGCATTACGAGAGTTACGTCTGGTCGCGATGGACCCTAGGCATCGAAAGCTATTGGATATATTGCCAGAATTGGATGGAACATCATCAATTGAACTACTGGTATCTGCACTTAAAGAACTACGTAAGCATAAGTATCCTGCCCTGCAAGAATACGGAATTGGTTACTTGGATTTAGTGCTTAGAGACGCGCTATCTTGGACCGAAAGACGGCGAAGAAGAATTAGAATACCTCCAACTTCAGACTCTGACATCTTCGTCGAACTCAATCCCATTGATGCATTTGAAGACGCTGGTTTAGAGGTTAAAGAACTATATGTCATTTCCCCAAAACCGACGACGGGTCAAGAACGAGATGAGGCTCTAACAATAACAGCAGGCCGAACATTTCGTATTGAAGAGAGTACCTTGACACATAATCAAAAAATAAACCGTTCCCCAACATCAAGAGCCGTCCGGGCTATACAGCATCAATGTCTGACCGAAAAATTGAGCATTATGCAGCTATCGTTAAGCTGCAGTTACAATCAACTTACCGAATGGGATATACGCCAGCTCATTAGCTTCACGACCGATGGAATTATGAATGGAGTAGACCCCGAAAGCTGTTCAGCCCTGCTTCTGAGTCTTCTATGTGGTCGAGATCCTATTTCACTAGCACAATCTTCAAATGCATTTTTTCTAAAACACTACAAACATCACCCTTGCCTGTACCTCGGCCATTCAGTACCCGCAAGCAAACAGGATGGTAGACTGGAAAAATGCTTGAAAAAAACAACAAACCATTTGGTGCTGCCGCTCCCTAAAATATTACAAGATCAGCTCACTCAAAACGTTGGCACGGAGGACTTGAAGTCAGTCATTCATAACATTAACAAGCGACATCGATGCCGTTTAAGTCTTGGAAGAATTACCCGATTTATGGAGCACTGGTATCTCAATAACGGGCTGGATCGTGCCGAAGTCGGATTGATAAAAGGGCGAGCCCCCCGAAACCAGCCTGCACTGAGCTACTCTAATTTCGATGTGGATAAACTGATCGAAAACTACCGCAAATACGTGATTTCAATATTCAACATAGCTGAAATCGATCCGGAACTCCCCATAGCTAAGCCCATCAAAAAGCAACTGGGCAGTGCATTACATCTCCCTTCCCAGACTTTGTACAATTTTTTCCGCATACTGAGGAGTCAAATCCCTCGCCAACGAATGCATTCTTTGGAAGAACTCGCAACACTACATAATCACTATGTCTGCTACGTATGGTCTCTACTGACTTTTGCAACAGGTCACCGCGATGTAAACGCCCCGATGGGACAACGCACAGATTTCAACAGCCATAACAACTCCTGGTGGATAAGCGATAAAGAAAACCGCCATGGGGTGGCCTCCAGAACGCTAATACTCCCAAAGACAGCGGTGATGCAACTCGAACACTATCTAAAACATCTTCAAGAGTTGAAAAAGCGCAGTCAGCTCATTGCAGAAGACATTTCCAATCGTGCTGACGCAGCGATTACTGGCAGAGGAAATCTTCTATTTTTTATAAAGCATCAAGAACAGGACAACATCCCCAAAATTACGCAAGAACTCACGCCTGCTAGAGTAAAAGCATTTCTTGGCGACCAGTTACCTTGGCCTGCGAACTGGGGGAGACATCACATGCGCAGCGAATTAAAGCGTATCGGTGTTGCTCCGGAAGAAATTGATGGTTGGATGGGACATGAAGATATCGGAGAAGAGTCAATGGGTCGTCATAGCATGCTATCAACTCAATACCTCAACCGCATCGCTCAGCATATCGAATCGCTACTGAACACTCATGACATTACGGTGGTTGATGCATGGAAAACCCACTGATTCTCCCAACTGAAAAAAAATCCCTAGTACGGCTATTGGGGCATCAATCGAGAACCGCTGCTCGGCAAAAAAGTCATATAAAGATAATAAAACAAGCTCTGGCGGTGCTTGAACAACATCTACCTGAACTGTTTGAAACACAACCGAAATACGATCGATTTTCGGCAGTTTGGCCACAGGTTGACTCGGATCTGCGAAAGGTCCTCAAATCGGAAACAGCATACCGCCGAGGATATTCTTTTATCTGCAGACAATTAGAAACGGGTAACCGACAAGGACTTTGGCAGATCAATCCACCTTCAGACTATCTCACCCTTCGTAGGGTTCGACCGCTGAGAAGTTTGACCTGGCAGCACAATACTTCTGATTTCGCTTCAAAAATTCACGGTTTGCTGGACAATCTTGATAAAACATCCGATCCCCAGCAATGTTTTGCCAGATTGCTGATGAGTTGTATTTGCTATGGAGGCCTAAACCGACCTGCACTATGGCCTGCTCTGGCTAAAGCATTAACCGATGATAAACCATTAAATGGCAACAAGGACCTTTGCTGGCTAAGGTTGAGGCCAAATCATGGGAAGGACTTTGCCAGTAACCTCTATACCGATCACGACGGTATAGGGCCCAATGAAGCTCAGGTGGAAGTTCAGTTCTTCCCCGACCCGATAAGCCTTGGTCTGATGAAGCAATTCCTAAGTTTCAGACCCAAAAATTGGCGTTACCCCAAATCAATTACAAAATGTTTAGAGATAATCAAGTCTGAACTCAAGCTTGATCTTCCAATAACACAACTTCGACAAGGCGGGGTTTGTTTTGCAGAGACTCAACTAAATGTCGATCTACCACAAGTGTTGGTAGAGTATTCGTTGGGACGTCAAAAAAGCGCATCTCTACCAAGTGTTTACTGGTTCAGATTGTTGAAAAGCACAACGGGATCCTGCAATGTAAGGAGCTTTGCTCAATTCAAGCAATGGTATGATCTAACGCAAACAAACAGTTCAGCAACACCGTCATCACGCAGTTCTAAGCTAGGTAACCGATACCTGCTGAATCAAATAAGAGAAATACTTAAGCACGATAACGCAAAATCCCAAGGAAAGATTTATGTTGTCAGTAAGTTGCGGGAACTAGAACTAACACAAGCAAGCCTCCGCCCAAGCGAAGAGATCCTTCTTCAATGGCTTATCCATCACATGACTACCGAGAAAAATGCAGTATCAACAGCTCATAGGTATTTTGGAGCAATTGGGGGCGACTGGTTGGCCGCTACCGCAGGCGTTGACCTATACAGTCTGAGTAGTGACGATTTTATTGATCTTTATCAAGAAATTATGAATCGCACCTACAGTCAGCGGGAACAGCACTATAAGGCCGGTCGATTTGAGAACCTACACTCATTCGCACAACAGAAATTTGATCTCCCTCCTCTTAATCAGCAACTAAGCGAAGGGAGCGATATTACTCCCCATGTGAGTGCCGCCATTGTTGATGAGGTACTGTTTTCAGCCCTGCTGCGTCAAATTGATTATTTAGAAGACTTAAACCATGCTGCCAAACGGATATTAAAGTGCTTTCTCATCATTGCTTATCGAACTGGTCTCAGACCAGGAGAAGTCGCCAAACTGCGTCTAAAAGACATCGAGCCCTCTTCTGTCGGCTGGCTATTTGTTCGTGAAAGTCGCCACGGACATAACAAAACCGACTCAGCGCTTCGAAAAGTGCCTTTATTGCCTTTACTGACTGACAACGAAAAGCTTTTGGTGGAAAGCCATCTTAGTGAACGTCTTTTGGCTTGCCATAACCACTATGCCGAATTGCTCATTCACGCAGATGGAAATCCCTTTGAAGTGTTAAACACTCGTCAAATATCCTTGATGATGAAAGAGATATTGTCTCAATTAACCGGCGGTATTTATTATCGACTGTATCATCTACGCCATACGGCATTGTCCAGACTTCAGCTTCTTGCCCATGATGACCTGATCGGCTTGCCAGAAGTAGTGAAGGCTATGCTGCCGTACACCCCCTCGCAACGGAAGATTATACGTAAATTGATATTTGGTGAAGGACGGTTACGTGACAGATATTCTGCGCTGGCTGTGTTTGCAGGTCATAGCAGCCCAGACACAACATTCAGAAGCTACTTACATTTCACCGACATACTACTGGGCAGCCATTTGGCGGTAAATGCCCAAGAAATACCTGCTGGCACCGCGAAAGTGGTACTTGGTGTATGCCCTTATCGTTATAGAGTGATGCAAAAATCAGGAAACATAACCCCTGTACGTTTACTGCCATTCTTTAGAAAACGGCTCTCACCTTTTATGAGCCCAGTGAACAGCATTCGTCAAAGTACAGTCCTTCAGAACAACGTGGTTGAAAAAAGCAGTCACTACATTCAGGCCTTGGCTATACTCAGGAGGATTGAGCTTGGTCATGACTATCAAGAAGTCGCACTTCATTATCGCCTCCCCCTAGAACAGGTCAAACGCTGGCTTGATGCTGCAACTGCACTTCGGATGTTAAAAACACCACAAGACATTGACCGATTATTTTCAAAAAAACGTTGCTATGCATTGCTACCCGCAGAACCTACTGACATTGCTGATCGAAAGGATATTTATTCAGCGTTACAAGCATGTAGCAAGCTCAAGTCGAGCAAAGAAGGAAAAGTCGAATTACGATGGGCTATTCAGTATTGTCTGACGCATACAACCAGCAGCCACACGTCGATCTTCTTTGATAAAGCGACAGAGTTTCAGCGATTCATGGCATTGGTAAGCCAACTTTTTACCTGGAAGCGCTGGCATCTTAAACTGCGTTATCAATATGGCAAAACATATAATCAGTGGCGATGTCACCCCGATATCGAAATAACTCGCGACACGTTACAGAAAATAAACGAATATCCAGAAGGAGCTGGAAGATTATTTTTACGTCATACCAATGAACAAAAACACATAAAAAGCAACGGTGGCAAAGCAATAAGCCAATATTCTTCCCCAGCATTGCAAACCGTATTCCACCGGCTGGCGATCATCCTATTCAAAGCGGAACAAATAAGGCAATGGGAGCAGAAATAATGCCCCCACGCCTCACCCAAGCCGCTTATACCATTGATCATTCATGGCGGAATGTGCGTACCAATGATGGGGAGGCACGTCTGCAAAAGCGGTGCGCCAATGACATACTTCCATGGATAGATTGTCACATAGTCTCACCATAGAGGCTGGAAGATAAGCCTCTGAGCGGCGCCCTACCTTGACCGAAAAGCAACTACTCAACGCCTCAAAAATCTTGGGGGAACTACGATGCAATGCCTCCAAAGGTCCAGCCAACACCATAAAATTGTAAGACTCGTGAGAACCCGCAATGCCATCCCGAGTATCTGCATTGTAAAAAAGGTGAATTTTACCTATGTCGTGCAAAAGACCCCCAATGAAAGCCACACATACACTCAAGGGTCCTACATTATAACGCCAACAAAGCATAGCCGCTGTCACCGCCACCTCATGACTATGCTCCAGTAATCCACAAGAATGATTATGATGATGACTACGACTCGCTCTGCCGGTAAAAAACTGCCCCATAAGCTCATTGTTGAGTAACACTGCTAAGTAAAAACGTCTCAATGCATCATCATGGATAAGCCCCAAAATCCCCCAGATATCGATAATGATAGACTCACAACCTGCTGGTACGAGTTTAAAATGATGATGCACAACAGCTTTATCAGTGACCTCAGGAATACTCAAAATTATTTTTACCCGTTGCAAATAATCACAATGATTCCATTGAACCATCACTAATTGCCCGTAAGGTTCTACACCTTCCATAACATTAGGGGATAGCTCAAGAGTATAACTCTCTTAAGCAGCTAAATTGCCACAACTCTACCTGTTCTCTGCGCTCAATCAGATGAACCCAGGCCAAGTCATCTGCATTATTTGTTCGGGATCTGATATTCATTTTGACGACTCCCCTTTGGGTCCATTGCCAATCAACCGTTCAAATGCTGCACCGTCTTGCCCCAATAAATTAGGTACATAGCGCGAGTAAACCCTAAATAACATACCAGTATTGGCGTGCCCTAGCTGTCGAGCAATCCATTCCGGACTCTCTCCAGCAGCGAGCCAAAGGGTTGCTGCTGTATGTCTTGTTTGATAAGGATTTCGCTTTTCGAGTCCCAAACTTTTCAGCAGTGGATACCAAACGCGTTTGGTGACATTGTGATGACTCAGTGCGTCACCACGCCGGTTACAAAACACGAAGTTGCTCTGAGTCTCGGTTTGCTCACTTTGGGTCTGAAGTGCTTCATATACTGGCTGGTTCATTGCAATAGCTCGGCATGAACCAGGCGTTTTAGTTGGGCCAAGGCTGCCACGTACCAGTGACTGGCGGATGTGGATCAATCTGTTTGTAAAATCAATATGCTCCCAAGTTAGGCCATCGATTTCCCCTGTTCTCATCCCCGTGAAGAATCTAACTAGGTAGTAAGTACGGAAATCTGTTCTCACATTCTCTACAATTCTGTATACCTCGTTGAGAGAAAATGGCTGAATTTCACTTCTTGGCATAGGTAACGCTTTGATATTTCGCCACGGGCTCTGAAATTCAAAACGTTCTGCAGCCTCATTCAGGATCAATCGCAAATATGTCATGATATGGTTGATCCGAGAGGTTGATAAAATTTTTAAGGTGGCCAGATCCGGTTCGCACAGCCTAGTGCGAAAGCCAAGAATGTCAGTCTTACTAATAGTGGCAATCATACTATCCCCCATTGCAGGTAACAGATGACACCTCAAGATACCTTCAACGGTCTCTATTTGACTGGCTCGCCACTCAACTCTCTTTTCAACTAACCAAAGGTTGGCGAAAGTGCCAAACAGCATCCGTCCTCCCGAAGCTTTAAGTTGGCTAACTTTAGCAAGTTGTCTGAAATACTCAGCTTTAGGACTATCAGGGAAATGATGGCCATAATCAAAGCTACCCGCCTTCATTTGCTGTTCGAGTAGCGTTAGCAACCTATTTAGCTTCTGCCGATTAGCTGAATTATCAACAAGACTAGTCTGCTCTCGGCAGCGCACACCCTTATAGCGAAAATCCAAATAAAGTTTCCCATCACGGCTATTTACTGTTCCCATAGCAATCTCCTAGTTCATCTGATTAATCAGATCATGGGCAGAGGCTCCAAGCAACATAGACTCCTCAACTCGTTCCCAGATGTAGAGAATTTTTCGCCCGCCAAAAGGCCGGATGTAATGTACGCCTTCAAACAGCACAGCATCTTTTAGACACTGACGGATAGTCCGAACGTCGTACTTAATCCTTATAGATAACTCTTCTGTCGTAAGATAAGTATTCATACTTGCCACCATATAGACCCTAGACTGACTCATCTGCGATTCATTTGAATCTTCCGGGATTACAATACTGCACAAAAGATTAATGTCAAGCTTTATTTGCGTCATGTATGAGTCATTTGATATGATGGATGGTAAATAAGACTTACGGATAAAACATGATCAGGATCCTCCTCATCAAGCAGCTTGATGAAAAAGCGTTCAAGGAAAAGCGCCGCATAACGTTGTCAGAAGTGAGTGAGACGACAGGGATTAGCCGAGCGACGTTAACACGCATTGCCAACGTACCGGGCAATGTCACTAACACTGATACTATCAATGCGTTGTGCAAATATTTTGAGTGTCAACCAGGGGAGCTATTGATTTATGTCGAAGATGAGGATAAAAAAGATTAAATATATTTAAGTCAGTAAATTAGCTTTAACTGGTAACCAAATATAGTTGAAAACTCACCAAGTATTTAAGTGAATATCTTCGATTGGTAATCAACTAAAAAAGGATGAAAAGTCAAAGAATGACTCAATCCCTAGAAGCATACTGCAGTCGCTACTTTACGTTTGAAGCTCTCTTTCACTGCAGTGACACTTGGGAGAATTCCCGTTGTCAGAATTTGCCCATACAGCAACAAAGCTGGGATGCCTATGCCGATCTTGCCAAAACAATACTTGACCCAATTGTCGACAACTTGGCAAGATTCAACTTACTTTTGGATTTTGTGGCAAGGAGCTTAGGCAGTTGATTTGAAAATAGATAGAATGCCATCAAAGGTGCTGGCAACTTGGATAGCGACCAACTTACCATTTGACCGACTTTATTACGATGGCGCAAATAAGCCAATACATGTCAGTATTGGACCTCAAAATAGCCAACAAATCACCTGGTAATCATCCCATTTTTAATGGACGTTAGAAGTAGAAGGTTGCGTTATTAAAGCCTGTTTATATTTTGGTGATAAACCACCAATAGCTGTACTGGTCAACTCAAATTGAACACTTTAGGTTGAGCAACTTTAAAAATCCAATCGTGTTTCAAGCTACCAAAGAAACGCTCAACAACGGCATTATCCCAACACGCACCCACATCACCCATGCTAGCTCGGACACCATAGTTCGATAGCAGCCTACCGAATTGCTTACTGGTATATTGCGAGCCTCTGTCACTGTGGAATACCAGCCCTCGCGCTGGTTGTCGCAGGTTGTAGGCTTTCATTAATGCCTTAGATATCAAATCCGTGGTCATGCGCTTGTCTATGTGCCATCCCACAATCCGGCGTGAATATAAATCCATCACAACAGCTAAATACATCCCGCCTTCACCCGTCTTTAAATAAGTCACGTCTCCCGCCCAAACCTGATCAGCCGATACTGGATTAAAGTTCATGTTTAACAGGTTATCAGCCACTGCATCTGAGTGTTTTCGCCGTGTCGTCACCTTGTAAGCACGTCGCAGGCTTGCTTTGAGTCGAAGGCGGCACATAATTTTACGAACGAGATAGCGACCAACCTGGTAGCCTTCCTTGCGTAATTTCTTCACCATTTCACGATTCCCTAAGCTGCCTCGACTTTGCTTAAATAGCTGTCGAACAAGGCGATAAAGCTTCTGTGTTTCAACGCTTATCACGTTTGCAGGGCGTTTATGCCAATCGTAATAGCCTGACTTACTGACACTCATTACTCGACATAACAGTACTATGGGAAACAGGTGAGATTGCAGTTTGATGAAACGAAATCTTACTTCATTTCTCTCGCAAAGAAGGCGCAGGCCTCGGTGTGCCCCTTGGGTATTTTTAGAATTTCATTCTCCATGCGTAATTATTTGTTTTCTCTACGCAATCGCTTCAACTCATCACGCTCAGACTCTTCTAAGGTGATGCCTTGTTGCAGGGCTTCGTGTTTTTCCTTCCAGTTGTAAAGCTGGCTCGTGCTAACTCCAAGAGACTTTGCCGCATCGGCAACGCTATAACCTTGCTCGAGCACCATCAAGACGGCATCATCTTTAAATGCCTGCGGATAACTCTTATGTGATTTTTTCAGACTCATATAGACCTCTTAATTTATTGGCCATACTGTCTCAAAATTAAGTGTCCGATGGGATTAGACCAGAACAATCTATTTAGGAAACAAAGCCAGAATGATACTTAATAAGTATTAAAAACAGACAGACGTAGATAAAGAAAGATTTTTACATGATATTTCATAATTAATCTCGTGAAATTAGTCATTTTGTTACTACAATACTATTTTTATCATTAAATTATTTTGGAGTTTTATTTAATAATGTTTAGTTCTGCACTTTCCCATAGAGCCTTGTTGAGTTTAAATGTATCAACATGCGAATTGCAAAAATTAGAAAAGCTGGATATCAAGAAAATAAATGCAGTTGATATAAGTAGACTACAGCAAACACTTTTAAGCACTGACAATAAAGTTAAACAACAACATATACTAAAACTCCTAAATAAAGTTAGTCAGCACAATGAAAGTGGAGTACATATTTTATCTCCAGAAAAATCTATCGCTCTTACGCCGCACATTAAAAGTGAAAAAGTTACCAGTGATGATAAAAAGTGTATTTTTGAAGAAAATAAAGTGAGTTCAGATACTGAGCTTTTACATCTTCAGTCAAAGGAGATGATTGATGATTTTATATTTGGGTTTTCGCAAAAAAAAACTAAACCTGATATATATGCTTTGTTAAATCAAGTGAAATTCGAACAGCACACCAAGCCAGCTTTTGATGTTCTCTCTAGTAACGAAAGAGATGCTATAAATTTTTACATAGGAAATCGGAATGGTGATAATTTGAATAATCCAGATAGGTTTAAAGGGATTTTATTTAGTGACTTAAATTCATACCTAAGAGGATATGAAGTTCGTGAAGATATCAAGGTTAGAGTAACTTCTATTGCGAGTGATATGTACTCTGGATTAATGAAATTACCATCTGGAGAAAAAAACACTATCAGTTATCGAGCGATAGATGCAAAGGGTGTTGCTGGCTTTGAGGGCTTGGAAAAAGGAGATAGATTCTTTGATTTTGCATCAATGTCATCATCAGAAAATCAAGATTTTGTTAGAGGCTGGTTTAAGACTAGAATGGCTAACTATCCAGTTAATGAACCTGCTGTTTTTATTTTAAAAGGTAACCCTATTAATACGGGAGCATTAACAAATAAGTCAGAGGTTATTTATCCATCAGGAACAAAATTTGAGATTATTCATTCTGATACTAGAAATGTAAAATTGATGGATGGATATGAACGAATGATGAAATTTTTTGTTGTTCAGCAATCATTAGATAACGATGGACTTTTTATTGATTTAGCCTCTGGTAGGAAAGAGTCATCAGATGGAATCGCTAGAAAGTTAACTGAGTTAGGACTAAATCACTAGGGTCTGTTGATCTTTCCTATACCAATGCTGTTCAGCAATACATCGGCAGCCACATTAACATAAACGCCAGTGACACCATACTGGCGTAATTTCTTGCTAGCTTGTCATATCTTGTTGATATTGCTCGATAGTGTTTAATTCATCCAAAGCATTCTCCACTAAATGTCGATACCGATATAAGCACCAATCGACTCTTTCTTGTAGTGGCACACTAATTTTGGCCACCTAAATAGAGGTGATATTATTACCTCGTAGATGACTTTAGGTGAACACATGAGATCGACAACCAGAAAAACATTTAGTGCTGAATTCAAACTTGAAGCTGCCCAATTAGTCCTCGATAAAAACCATAGCATCATCGAAGCTGCAAAGGCGATGAACGTAGGTAAATCCACTATGGATAAATGGGTGAGACAGTTAAAACTAGAACGCCAGGGTGGCACACCAAAAGCATCTCCGATTACCCCTGAACAAATTGAAATCCGTGAGCTGAAGAAGCAAATAGCTCGTCTTGAGGAGCACAATCTTATCCTAAAAAAGGCTACCGCTCTCTTGATGTCAGACTCGATGAACAATTTACGCTAATCAGCGCACTCAAGCAGAGCCACTCTATTCTCACAATTTGTAATGCATTCAAAGTGCATCGAAGTAGCTATAAGTATTGGCTAAAAAGAAAAGAACATATTGATGCAGACTTTACTATTTTATGCAGTGAAGTGAAGGCCGCACATCATATTAGTCATGGCTCTGCCGGTGCTCGAACGATAGCGCAATTAGTGACTAATAAAGGGATTGGTCTCAGTCGTTATCGAGCCCGTAATCTAATGAAAAAGCTTGGGTTATTAAGCTGTCAGCAGCCTAAGCATTCTTATAGGAAAGCGACACAAGAGCATGTTGCAATCCCTAATACGCTTAATCGACAGTTTGCAGTAACTCAACCAGATCAAGTGTGGTGTGGCGACGTGACATATGTTTGGGTCGGTAATCGTTGGGCCTATCTAGCCGTTGTTCTTGACTTATTTTCCCGCAAGCCTATTGGATGGGCCTTGTCATTATCACCAGATAGTGCGCTGACCTGTAAAGCTTTGAAAATGGCATTTGAGTTAAGGGGTAAGCCTGAGAATGTGATATATCACAGCGATCAAGGTTCGCATTACACAAGCTTGAAATTCAGACAATTAATATGGCGCCTTCAGATTGAGCAAAGTATGAGCCGTCGCGGTAACTGCTGGGATAATGCGCCAATGGAGCGATTTTTCAGGAGTTTAAAAACGGAATGGATCCCGACCCAAGGCTACAAGAGTTTTAGCGAAGCTAAACAAGATGTGACTGATTACATCATTGGTTATTACTGTGAAGTCAGGCCACATCATTACAATGCAGGATTGAGCCCAAATGAATCAGAGCGAAGATTTTGGGAAGATTCTAAAGCTGTGGCCAAATTTAGTGACCATATATGGACGCCTCAGCTTTTACAACACTTTTGAATGATTGGTTCACTACCATATATTCGGCGTCTAAATAGGCTTTTTACCCGCGCCATGATGTAAATCCGAAACCTATTACCTTATCACTACATCGGCATTTAATGCCTTGCTCAAGTCAGGCTCTAATAGGTACGGTTGACCGTTTATTCATCAGTGCATGTAAACTT
>NZ_JBHFFD010000002.1:0-58803 GCF_043359565.1 Shewanella sp. S23-S33
AAATGCTCTCTTTTTTATTGTGGTTTATTATTACTTATAGTCACTCAAATCCCTTTCTCTAGCGTTTGTGTAATCAGCTCGTAGCTACTGCTAGATCAGCTCCAAAGTGGACAATACAAAGATGCCTAAGGTGCACGTGATCAGCGAGCAGACTGTGGTTAGCGCAATAATATTGGCTGCAAGGGGCGCATTGCCACCCATGGCGCGCGCCATCACATAGCTTGCGGCTGCGGTGGGTGCAGAACTCATTAAAAAAACCAGTGCTAACTCAATCCCTCGATAACCCAACAGCAAGGCCCCAATAGTGATAAAAAGCGGGGCAAAGATCAGTTTCAATGCGGTCGAGAACCAAGTTGTATGCTTTTCATGTTTGAGTGAACCAACATCGAGCGAACCGCCGGTACACAGTAGCGCTAATGGCAGGGTCATATTGGCGAAGTATTGTCCCGCATCGAGCACCATTTTCGGTAGCGGAATGGAGAGCAAGTAGAACAAGATGCCAACCATAATGGCAATGATCAACGGGTTTTTGGTGATGGTCTTGATGATCACGCCAAATGCATGTTGGCTGGATTCTTCGCCTTTAGGGCTTAGGCAAATAACCGCTTGAATGTTATACAGCAGCGTCATCGAGGCAACATAGACCGCGGCTAAGGCAACACCAGAACTCCCATAGGCGTTGGAAACGTAAGCTAAGCCGATAATGGCGGTATTGGCTCTAAATCCCCCTTGAATGATCACACCTTGGTCTTTGTGCTTGGGAAATAGCCGCCCAGTTGCATAGGTGGAGAGTATAAAAAACAGGAAATTGGCCACTAAACCATAGCCAATCAAGGGCGCACTGGAGGCGAGATCGTGATTGGAGCTAATAATGCTAAGGAACAACAAGGCTGGCAGCGTCACGTTAAAGACTAATTTTGATGCAACATCAATAAAGTTTTCATTGATGATTTGGGTGCGTTTTAGGATCACACCGAGTGCCAACATCAAACAGATTGGACCCGTAATCGAGGCCGAAAACAGCAACTGCTCAACGATATTTCCCATAACAACTCCTCGAATTATTCATTTAGCACTGCGTCGATTTTAGACTTGTTACTGATATGAATGTCACATTGCCGTGAATATCTTGTCGATAGAAATACGAGTTTTAACTCGGTCTCTTAAACCACTCAGCTAAAATTAAATGGCTTAAACTCAGTCTTTTAAAAGACTGAGTGACACTTGCGGCCACGAATCGGCTCAAACAATCGATATCAACAAATAAGGCCACATAAAATGCGGCCTTATTGATTTTTCGAGCGTTATCTAGCGCAGATTACTTAACCCGCATGCCAGGCTGTGCGCCTTCATGGGGTTCTAAAATCCACAGGTCGCTGCCACCAGGGCCAGCGGCCAAAACCATGCCTTCTGACATGCCAAAACGCATCTTACGTGGTGCTAAGTTAGCCACCATCACAGTTAGTTTGCCTTCAAGGTCTTCTGGCGAATAGGCCGATTTGATCCCAGCAAACACTTGGCGCGTTTCGCCACCGATGTCGAGTTGTAACTTCAGTAACTTGTCAGCGTCAGCAACATGCTCGGCTTTCACGATACGAGCGATACGCAGGTCTATTTTAGCAAAATCATCAAAGTTGATGGTTTCACTAATAGGATCGTTAACCAGAGGCTCACTGCTGACATTAGATGATTCAACCGTCTTTTCAGGCGCAGCCGTCTTTGGTGCGTCGGCCGTGACTTGCAGGTTATCCTTGGAATCGGCAACCATAGCATTGACTTTATCCAGCTCAACACGTTGCATCATGGCTTTGAATGGCGCGATTTCATGACCCGCTAAATCTTGGTTCAATGCATTCCAAGTGAGCGGTAGTTGGAAAAAGGCTTCCACATCTTGGGCTAAACGTGGCAATACAGGTTTGAGATACGTCACGAGAATACGGAACAGATTCAAGGCATTTGAACACACTTGATGGGCCGCTTCCTGTTGATCATCGTGTTTCACCATTTGCCAAGGTGCAGCATCGGCTACAAAACCGTTAGCAATATCCGCCAGTGCCATGATTTCGCGCATTGCTTTGCCGTATTCGCGGCCTTCGTAAAATTCGGCAATCACCTCTTGCTTGGCTAGAAACGCTTCAGTCAGGGTGGTGTCGTTAATTTTCGCTAGCTTGCCATCGAAACGTTTAGTGATAAAACCTGCGGTGCGTGAGGCTAAGTTCACTAGCTTACCGACTAAGTCTGAATTCACGCGCTGGGCGAAATCTTCGAGATTTAAATCTAAATCGTCGATACGGCTGCTGAGTTTGGCGGCGTAGTAGTAACGTAAATATTCAGGATCTAAATGCTCTAAATAAGTTCGCGCCTTGATGAAAGTGCCTTTGGATTTTGACATCTTAGCGCCGTTGACCGTCACATAGCCGTGGGCATAGACGCTGTTTGGCTGGCGGTAACCTGAGCCGTGTAACATGGCTGGCCAAAACAGACTGTGGAAGTAGACTATGTCTTTACCGATGAAGTGATAAACCTCGGCGGTTGAATCTTTGCCCCAGAATTCCTCAAAGCTCAGCTCAGGGCGTTTGTCACAGAGGTTTTTGAACGAACCCATATAACCGATAGGCGCATCGAGCCAAACGTAGAAATACTTGCCTGGCGCATCGGGAATTTCGAAACCAAAATACGGTGCATCACGGGTGATATCCCATTGCTGCAATCCTTGCTCGAACCATTCGTCGAGTTTATTGGCCATTTCGACTTGCAGGGCACCAGAGCGAGTCCACTCTTTTAGCATGCCTTCGAAGGCGGGCAGGTCGAAGAAAAAGTGCTCAGTGTCTTTCATCACTGGTGTCGCACCCGATACTGCTGATTTTGGATTGATGAGCTCAGTTGGGCTGTAAGTCGCGCCGCAGGCATCACAGTTATCGCCGTATTGATCCGGTGACTTACACTTAGGACAAGTGCCTTTTACGAAGCGGTCTGGCAAGAACATGGATTTCTCAGGATCGAACAGCTGAGAAATACTCTTGCTCTTGATATAGCCATTCGCACGTAGCTTGAGATAAATATCACTCGCCAGTACGCGGTTTTCATCGCTGTGGGTGCTGTGATAGTTATCGAAGGCGATATTGAAATCGGCAAAATCCTGCTGATGTTCTTTGTTCACTTGGGCAATCATGTCTTCTGGCGCTATGCCTAATTGCTGTGCTTTAAGCATGATTGGCGTGCCATGGGCGTCATCGGCACAAATATAGTGGCACTCATGTCCACGAAGCTTTTGATAACGCGACCAGATATCTGTCTGTATGTATTCCAGCATGTGACCTAAATGTATCGGTCCGTTTGCATAGGGAAGTGCGCTGGTCACGAGAATTTTACGTTGTGAAGTTGCCATCTTGTCTCAAATATCGTGGTGGGCCAAAAATATTGGTAGAGATACTAACCGATTACAGGATGATTTTCATCAAAACCTGAGCCAATTGAGCTAAATCTGCGCTAATGTTTTCTGCATTATCTGGTACACTTGGGCAAATTTATTGGTGGGGGTAATTCTTTTGTCTTCAACTCAAACTGATTATCGTCTGAATGACGATCTTCTCGAGCCAGTTCTGGCTATTCTCGATTCATTTGTTGACCCGTATCTCGCGAAAGGGTTAGTGAGCGCAGGATGCGTAAATAAGCTGGCATTGGAAGGTAAGCGTTTGCAGCTTGGCTTAGTCTATCCATACCCTTGTATGACTCAGTATCGCGACACTGTCATGGCGCTGACGAATAAGTTAGCGGTGCTCGATGCTATTGATGAAGTCGAGTGTGAAATCGATTTTCAACCTAAAGCCTACTCAGCGTTATCTTCTATTGCGCCGATTGCCAATGTGAAGCAAGTGATTGCCGTAGCCTCAGGTAAGGGCGGCGTGGGTAAGTCAACCACAGCGGTGAACTTAGCCTTGGCATTAGCGGCTGAAGGTGCGCAGGTGGGTATTCTCGATGCGGATATTTACGGCCCGTCAGTGCCTATGATGTTAGGTATTCCTAATTTCAGACCGCTTTCCCCCGATGGCAAACATATGACAGCCGCCAGTGCCCATGGTATTGCCGCGCAGTCGATTGGTTTTATGCTCAGTGGTGATGAAGCTGCCGTGTGGCGTGGCCCAATGGCTGCGGGCGCGTTGGCCCAGTTACTGAATGAAACCCAATGGCCAGAACTGGATTATTTAGTCGTTGATATGCCACCAGGCACAGGGGATATTCAGCTCACGTTATCGCAAAAAGTCCCTGTGAGCGGCGCTGTTATCGTGACTACACCGCAGGATATCGCGCTGGCCGATGCCAAGAAGGGCATCAATATGTTCCAGAAAGTGAACATTCCTGTGCTGGGTATTGTCGAGAACATGAGTTTCCATTTATGTCCTGAGTGTGGTCATAAAGAACATCCATTTGGAACACACGGCGGCAGTAAAATTGCTGAACGCTATCAAGTTCCACTGTTAGGCGCTTTGCCGCTGCACATCAATATCCGTGAAGCCATGGATAATGGTGCGCCGACCGTCGTTGCCGATCCTGACAGTGAAGTCGCAGCTCTTTATCGGGAAATTGCCCGTAAAGTGGGCGCAGAATTGGCTTTAAAACAAAGCCAGAAAACAGTTTCTATTAGTGTTTCAGATGACGAGTAAGGTTTAAGGGTATGAATTCTCAGCAGTGTGTCATTATTGCAATTGCTGGCGCGTCAGCATCGGGCAAAAGTTTAATTGCCAAAACGATTTTTGACGAATTGCGCCGCGATTTAGGCACAGATCAAATTGGGGTAATTAATGAAGACGCGTACTATCGCGATCAGAGTCATTTATCCATGGATGAACGGGTATTAACGAATTACGATCATCCAAAAGCGCTGGACCATCAACTGCTGTGCACGCATTTACAGTTGCTCAAGTCTGGCGAAGCTGTTGATATCCCTTGTTATAGCTATACAGAACATACACGCACTGCAGAAACCTTAAAGATGACACCGAAAAAAGTGATCATTTTAGAAGGTATCTTATTGCTGACCGATCCTAAGTTACGTGCCCTGATGGACGCGAGTGTGTTTATGGACACGCCGCTGGACATTTGTTTCCTACGTCGCTTAACTCGTGATGTGGCCGAGCGGGGCCGTACTATGGAGTCTGTGATTTCACAGTACAAGAAAACCGTGCGTCCTATGTTCTTACAGTTTATCGAACCCTCGAAACAATACGCCGATATTATCGTTCCCCGTGGCGGCAAAAATCGTATTGCGACCGATATTTTAAAGACTCGTATCCAACATTTACTGGCAAAATAACGACATAAAAACTCAAGGAGTAATAGGCAAGATGCGCTTAACCGATATCGAAATTGAACAGGCCCTTGATAACGGCACTATCGTAATAGAACCTCGCCCAGGCATAGAAGCTATTTCAGGCGTCAGTGTTGATGTGCGCTTAGGTGGACAGTTTCGCGTCTTTAAAGATCATACCGCGCCTTTTATCGACTTGAGTGGTCCAAGTGCTGAGATGCAAGCGGCGCTCGATCGGGTGATGAGTGAGATTATCGAAATCCCCGATGGCGAAGCATTTTTCTTGCATCCTGGCGAATTGGCTTTGGCTGTGACTTACGAGAGCGTAACTTTACCTGCTGATATCGTCGGTTGGCTTGATGGCCGTTCGTCTCTAGCGCGTTTAGGCCTGATGGTACACGTAACGGCGCACCGTATCGATCCGGGTTGGCAAGGTAAAATTGTGCTCGAGTTTTATAACAGCGGCAAGTTACCTTTAGCTTTGCGTCCACGCATGACTATAGGTGCGCTTAACTTTGAACGCTTAAATCATGCGGTTGCACGTCCTTATAACACTCGTAAGAGTGCCAAGTACAAAGATCAGCAAGAAGCGGTGGCTAGCCGTATCAGTCAGGACTAATACGCGTGTTCTGGGTGAATGGCGCATCGCAGGCAAGTGTCGACCCTTCCGATCGAGGGCTTGCCTACGGTGATGGTCTGTTTGCAACGATGCGAACGGACGCTGAGGGGATTATGTTTTTTGAAGCCCACCAAGCCCGTTTAACCACAGGCGCCGCAAGGCTTGGATTTCAATGGCAAATGAGTGAAGCATTGCAACAGCAACTGAATACCTTAGCCATTGAATATCCTCATCATTGCATTAAGTTAATCGTTTCCCGTGGTGCTGGTGGCCGTGGCTATACACCGCCAGAAATGGTTAATCCTACCGAAATCGTCTCAGTTCATACTATCCCCGGCCATTATGCTCAGTGGCAGCAACAGGGTATTAGCCTTAAAACTTCGTCGGTACGATTGGGTTTGCAGCCTCTGTTGGCAGGGATGAAGCATTTAAATCGACTCGAACAAGTTTTGATTAAATCACACTCTTTACCGCAGGGATTTGATGACTGGTTAGTCAAAGATATCGAGGAGAATGTGATTGAATCTTCGATGGCGAATGTGTTTTTTATCAAAGATAATCGCATTATCACGCCTTCATTAGCCCTGTGTGGCGTGGCGGGTGTGATGCGCGAACAGATAATGTTGGCCTTGCTTGAACAGAACATGAATATCGAATGTTTGCCCGTTGGCGCCGAGCGTTTAATCGAATTTGACTCAGCGTTTATCACTAACAGCGTTTTAGGGATTGTGGATGTACTGGCGATAGACTCGCTCAAGTTCACCCGTGCTCCGATTACCGCGCAATTTAGACAGACACTTTCACTCACTCTATGAAAAAAATCATTATTATCGCCAGTTCAACCCTGTTGACCTTGCTAACCTTAGTCTGTTTGGGTGCCTTTTGGGGCTATCAAACGGTTGTCGAATACAGTCAAACGCCGCTGAGTCTCAGCGAGCCTAAAGAGTTGAAGGTTGAACGCGGCACCAGTGTAAATCAACTGGCGCAGCAACTTGCCGATGACGGCGTTATTCAAGATACGTGGAAACTCAAGTGGCTACTTAAGTTCCGTCCTGAGCTTGCCAAAATTCGCACGGGACTTTATGAAATATCACCTTCACAAACGATTACTGATTTACTCAATGATTTGATCGCTGGGAAAGTAAAAACCTTCAGTTTGACCTTAGTTGAAGGTAAAACTATTGTGGAATGGGAACAACAGCTTACCAGTGCTCCGCATTTACAAATGTCACCAGAAGCATTTGCTGCGGTATTGATGACACAAGGCGATGATTCTGGTTTGCCTGAGGGAAAATTCTTCCCCGACACTTATCATTATACCGCCGAGGCGGATGCTAAAGTCATGCTGACTCAAAGCTATAAAATGATGGAGCAGGAGCTTGCCAAAGCGTGGGCAGAACGGGCGCCAAATTTGCCGTTAAAATCGCCCTATGAAATGCTGATTTTGGCATCGATAGTTGAAAAGGAAACCGGCCAAGCCCATGAGCGTGAGCAAATCGCCGGTGTATTTGTTAATCGTCTTAATCTAGGTATGCGTCTGCAAACCGATCCGACCGTTATTTACGGTATGGGCGATCGCTATAAGGGCAATATCACCCGCAAAGATTTAGTCGAAGAGACGCCTTTTAATACTTATCGCATCTTTGGATTGCCGCCGACGCCGATAGCTGCACCGAGTAAAGCCTCATTGATGGCCGTGTCTAAGCCCGCCAGTGTGAGTTACCTTTATTTTGTATCGCGCAACGATGGCACCCATGTGTTTTCAACCACGCTTGAAGAACACAATCACGCCGTAGACGTCTATCAGCGTAAGATAAAACCAGCGACGCCAGAAAAATCACCAAAGTAAAAATGCAGAGAAAGAAAATCCAATGTCAGTTTTTGCAAAATTTATCGTTATTGAAGGTTTAGAAGGCGCAGGTAAGTCGAGTGCGATTAACCTTATTCGCGACTTTATTGAAAAACATACGGGTAAAGCGCCGATTTGCACCCGCGAACCGGGCGGTACACCGTTGGCCGAACGTATCCGTGATTTAGTTAAGATTGCCGATGCGAACGATCCCCTGTGTGATGAGGCCGAGTGTTTACTCATTTATGCTGCCAGAGCTCAGTTAGTCGCCAATGTCATAAAGCCCGCGCTTGCGCAAGGGCAATGGGTATTGGGTGATAGACACAATCTATCGTCATTAGCTTATCAAGGTGGTGGACGAGGGTTAATGTCGTTAGTGGAAGCGGTGAGCACTGCAACACTAAAGGGATTTAAACCCGATCTTACTTTGTACTTAGATTTAGATCCTAAGCTTGGGCTTACCCGCGCCGCTAAACGTGGTGAGCTTGATAGAATTGAGCAACAAGCGATTGATTTCTTTGAGCGAGCACGCGCTACATATCTCAAACTTGCCAGCGAAGACGACAGTATTGTGGTTATAGACGCGAGCCAAACTATGGCCGAAGTGCACAAAGATATCTTAGCCGTGCTTCAGGCGATGGTATGGTAGCCGAGTCCGGATTTACGGCTGAGCAATTACCTTGGCTCGAAGGGCCAAGGCAGGCATTTTTAGCTCAATTAGCGCGTCAAAAAATACCTCACGCACAACTCGTGGGCATTGATTCAGCCTATGGCGGTGAGTTGCTGAGTGTGTTTATGGCGCGCGCGGCTATGTGTTTGCAGCCAACGCCTGTGGGAGCGTGCGGTTTTTGTAAGTCTTGTCAGCTCTATGATGCGGGCAATCATCCTGATTTTTATCATATCGCCGCCGATGGCAATCAAATTAAAGTCGATCAAATTCGTGAGCTGTGTACGCGTCTGACAGCCACCGCACAGCAAAGTGGCAGACGTGTAGCGATTATCCACCACAGCGAGCGTCTTAACTCCGCTGCCGCGAACGCACTCCTTAAAACCCTTGAGGAGCCTGGTAAAGACACCTTACTGATTTTGCAGTCGGATACGCCTGCACGTTTGATGGCGACGGTTAGCAGTCGTTGTCAACGCATTCCTTTTGTCGTTCCGAGTCGAGAGGTCATCAAAAACTGGCTTGCCCAGCGATGTGGTATTCAAGAGGATGTAACTTGGTGTTTGAGTGTGGTGGGTGGGCCGTTAAAGTTGGCTGAGAGCTTGCGGTCTGAGGGTAGCCAACAGAGTCGGTATCAATCTTTGCTACAATTTCGCAAAGATTGGGCACAAAGTTTGTCGTCTGGTCATCTGTGTGCTAGTTTGTTAATAATAAGTGAACAACAAATAATTGATGTTCTTAAGGTTTTGTACCTACTTATACGACAGGTTTTACTGAAAAATAGCCATCAAGATGCGTTTGTTCATGCGCAGCTCGGGAATTTGGCGGCTAAGATCATGGGAATGTGTCATAGCTTAAGCACAATGCCGAGCGTCAATTATCTGGCCCTGTGTCAAAGTTATGTCTTAGAATATAGAGAGATAACAAATAAGTAATATGCCATGGTAGATCTCGTCGTTAATTTTGATACCTTACATCAGTTATATCGTGCCTATATGCCTTTTATTAAGCCGGCAGGATTATTTATTGCGACCAGTGAAAGTCATTATCTTGGCCAACCGCTGACGATTGCGTATCGTTTACCCGGCGCAACTCTCACTAATGAATTTCGTGGTGTTGTGGTGTGGATTAATCCCTTAGGAGCGTCGGGTGGCCGCCCTGTGGGGATTGGCATTAAAATTATTTCTGAGCCAGATAGCCATAAACACCATATCGAAAAGTTACTGTCCCGCGAACTCGCTTCTGGCGATCTAACCTGCACTATGTAAGTTGGCCCGCATTATTGCTCTGGTTTAAACGTTTGCTCACTGTTTAAACTGGCTATTTACTTCTGTTGAATTTGACCTCGATCTCTTGGCTGGGTATCCTTGTCGTCCTTTGTTACTCTGCTTGGAAATCCTTGTGCTTATTGATTCACACTGCCATCTCGATCGCCTCAAAGCGGCGCCTGATCAACAAACCTTAGAACAGATTCTTGCTAATGCTAAAGCCCGTGGCGTGGACTATATGTTGTGCGTGAATGTACGCCAGCAAGGATTTGAATCGATGCGAGATAAAGTTGCAGCCTTCGAACAGGTATTTTTGTCATCGGGTGTGCATCCATTAGACGTTAAAGAAGGCCTCGATGTTGAGCAAATCCGCCGCTTTGCCACCGATCCTAAAGTGGTCGCGATTGGTGAAACGGGGTTAGATTATTTTTATGCAGACGACACTAAGCTGTTGCAACAGCAATGTTTTGAGCAGCAGATTGCCCTTGCGGTAGAAGTGAATAAGCCTTTGATTGTCCATACCCGTGATGCACGTGAAGATACGATCAATATGCTTAAGCAGGGCAACGCGGATAACGTTGGCGGCGTGCTGCATTGCTTTACCGAGAACTGGGAGATGGCGAAAGCGGCGATTGATCTTGGCTTTTATATTTCGGTTTCTGGCATAGTCACTTTTAAAAATGCGGGTGATCTACGAACCGTTATCCGCAAAGTGCCTCAGGATCGCCTGTTGGTTGAAACGGACTCGCCCTATTTGGCGCCGATCCCACACCGTGGACAAGAAAATCAGCCAGCCTATGTGCGCGATGTGGCTGAGTTTGTGGCAGAGCTTAGAGGTGAGCGTTATGAAGATCTTGCTGAATACACCAGCAATAACTTCTTTAATTTATTCAAAGATGCAGCGCGTTTAGTTGGCCGTTAGCAGCAAGTGCTTTGACCCACGTTATGCGATTACGTGATTGTTAGCGTACAGGCATAAAAAAAGGCCCAAAACGATTAAAGCTGTTTGGGCCTAGGGGAATGGCTCATTGAAGAGCCGTGCGCTACAGGTGAAAGCGCCATGCAGTGCGCTTTACAATAGACTCAGTGTAGTCGAGCTTTTGTCTTATAGTCGCGCTCACTTTCCCCCTTTTTTAGGTTATTTATCGCTAAAAAACAGCGAAATTATAACGATTTCGTCTGTTCTGGTAGTAGTAACACTTTATCTTTCACTAAGTCTCTGGGTAGGTTGTTTTTTAACTTATTGCCTAAATGTTTCGCCATGCCTAATGGTGCACCGCCATAACAGACGATCACTTCACCTTGAGCTTTCACTGCGGTGTTTAGGGCAATATCTCGCCCCATCAAATACTCTTTCGCTTCAACATCGCTCACATCGACCGTTTTTGCGGTTGGGCTGAGTTGTTTTCCTGCTAATGCAATAATCGCTTCATGGCGGACTTTAAAGCCGTGTTTACTGTTATCGGCGAGTTTAATTCCAATACGCTGAAAGCGCATACGGCCGATAAAAGCGTTGAATTCATGCGGAAATAGCCAGAATTCATCATCGCGAACCATGATGAGTTCGTCCGGTAAGCTGATGCCTAAATCCTGCTGGAAATAGTCTTTGATCCCTTGGGCTTGTTTCGCTGATGCGGGCGTGAAGGGAAAGTTTTTCTGTAGTGTAGGCTCTGGTTGTAAACGCGGCACTGAGGCGGTTTTTGTCAATTTAGCGACAAAGAAACCTTCACTGTCGTAAATCTGTGGCCAGACATGTAAGAAGCCTTCGGGCGTTGTAGCTCGATCTGCACCATCAAATAAATCGCTTAAGGATTCAAATTGCACCGCATCGCCGTAGACTTGTTTTAAATACTCGCACACGCCTTGGTTTTCGAGGCGGTTTAAGGTGCAGGTTGAGTAGACCAAACTGCCACCGGGTTTCAGGGCGAGAAACGCCGATTCGATTAAGGCTTTTTGGGTTTCGCTAATCGCCAGCACATCGTCTAGGCTCCAGTGTTTTAGCGCATCGGCGTCTTTACGCACTGTGCCTTCACCGCCACAGGGCGCATCGATAAGCACGGCATCAAAACTTTCGTACAGGTATTCGCCAAATACACGGCCATCGAAATGGGTGAGGGCGCAGTGGCTCGCCCCCATGCGCAGCACATTGGCGTGCAATACTTTCACGCGGCTCGCCGAATACTCATTAGCCACCAATAAGCCTCGGTTTTGCATTAATGCAGCCATTTGCGTGGTTTTTGAACCCGGTGCGGAGGCGAGATCGAGTACGCACTGCCAATGTGCATTCGGTGTAAAAAGTGCGGTCGGCGGCAACATAGAGCTGGCTTCTTGAATGTAGAATAGGCCCTGAATGTGCTCTAAGGCATTGCCGAGCTGTTCTTCTTCGTCGTAACTGATCCAAAATCCGTCTTCACACCAAGGAATAGGATCGAACGTCCAGCCCTTAGGTTGCATCAAGGTCTTAAAGTCGTCACTGCTGATTTTTAAGGTATTGACCCGAATTGAACGTCTAAGCGGCCTGTCGCAGGCGGCAATAAACTCGACCATGGATAAATGGGCGGGGAGTTCTTGGGTGATTGTATCGATAAAATTTTGATTTAATTGGACCATTGATTTCATTGAACCATAGGAAAATAGACTGTGTATCAACTGGCGCGAGTATATCATAATCCCTTATTGGGTCTGAGCTTTTCTCCCGAGCAGCCAAGGCTGCTATTGTGATTTAATGTTTATGCTTTGACGATTTGAGCGATATTGGAATGAGTCGCCATAAAGCTAGCACTCAGTAGCCATGAGCTAATAGAATAAAAACAAATAAAAATAAGGGGATTAGCGTGCTGAATCGCGTGTGGTTGGCTTTTTTTATCACAGCATTGCTTGCAATAGCAGTGCAACTGTTCAATGGGCACATAGAAGTCCTATCGGCTTCGGTCGCGGCATTATTTGCGAGTGCTAAGCTTGCTGCTGAAATTTCCCTTGGGCTGATTGGCGTGCTTTCCCTGTGGATGGGATTGATGCAGGTAGGAGAAAAGGCTGGCGTTGTCGGCGCTATTGCCTTTGTGTTTGAGCCATTACTGCGCCGTTTGATGCCTGAAGTGCCCAAGGGGCATCCGGCCTTTGGCAGTATCACGATGAATTTAACAGCGAATATCTTTGGGTTAGATAATGCCGCCACACCACTTGGTTTAAAGGCGATGCATGATTTGCAGAGTTTAAATCCGCTAAAAACCGTGGCGACCAATGCGCAAATCTTATTTTTAGTACTCAATACTTCCTCTGTGACCTTAGTGCCTGTGACGGTATTCCTTTATCGTACCCAGCAAGGTGCCGCTGCGCCTGCAGATATTTTCTTACCGATTTTACTGGCCACTTCTGCATCGACATTGGCGGGTTTGCTGGTTGTGGCGTTAGTGCAGCGGATTTCATTATTAAACTCAGTGGTGCTCGGTTATGGCGCCTTGATGCTCTCAGGGTTAGTGGCGAGTGGTTTTTATCTGATGACCTTAAGTGCTGAGGCCATTGGCACTGTGTCGACGGCAATGGGCAATGGTATTTTGCTGTTATTGGTATTTACCTTCGTGATTGTTGCGGGCATTCGCAAGGTGGCGGTTTATGATGAGTTTATTGAAGGGGCGAAGGCGGGTTTTGCTCAATCTATCCAGTTGATCCCTTATTTGCTTGCTATGTTATTAGCGATTGGTTTACTGCGTGCATCCGGCGCCTTGGATTATCTGTTGCAGTTGATTGCCACTGGTGTGCGGATATTGGGTTTCGATACGCGTTTTGTCGATGCTATGCCGACCGCGCTGATGAAACCTTTTAGCGGCTCAGGTGCTAGAGCCATGATGCTCGAGACAATGGATCATCACGGCGTCGATTCTTTTGCGGGCCGATTAGCGGCGATTTTTCAGGGTAGCACTGAAACAACCTTCTACGTACTCGCCGTGTATTTTGGATCTGTGGGTATTCGCCATGGACGCCACGCCTTGGCTTGCGGTTTAACTGCGGACTTTGCGGGGATCAGCGTCGCGATTGCTGTTTGTTATTGGTTTTATGGATAAGTGGGCTCGCGACCTAGAATGTGTCAATAACATTGCGAGAAGCTAAAAATAAATCAGGCGCATTATGCGCCTGATTTATTTGTAAGAGCTTTAATATTAGTGCGTTGGTGTAAGTATTTTGATGAAAATAATTACTGGGCTGGTGCCCATTGCTGCCATTCGTTTTCGGCTTTGTGTTGCAATCTTAATACTGTTCCTGCTGCTAAACGATTATCCCCTTGAGTCGTGTCCTTAGTCGCCACATTGATGCCGCCAGCGAGTAAGGTTTCCAGCGAGCCCGCTTCGATTTGGGCACCTGAAAAGAGGCCGACATCGACTTTAATCCCTGAGGCATCCCAGAACTGACTGCTTTGATTCACTAAGTGACTGTACTGTGCCTCGATATGGGCCTGCATCAATACACTATTCCCCTGTGTCGATAGGCTATAACTGTCGATTTGACCGACTTTAATCCCTCGGAAGAAGATAGGTGTGCCGACTTTCATTGAGCCTAGGCTAGTATCTTCTAGAATGAATTTCAGCGCATCTTCGGCAACGTTGGCATAACTGCTAGCGGCGAGGTTGGCAACAAACTGGGTCGCTTTTCGACTGCTCTTACCCGGTAAGACTCCTATGTAAGGACCTGTGATCAGCGTTTCTGGCGCTTTGATCCCCGCCAGAGAAATTTGTGCATCCACTAAATGATATTCACAGTCACTGCGGCTGAAATGTTCGGCATATTCCCCGTAGAGATATGCGCTAGCTGTGAGTGTATTAAGATCCGCATTGAGCTTTACCTGCGACACTTCACCCACTTGATGACCTTGATAGCGAATCGCGGCCTTGGCCGTATGCTTACTGGAGGCGGGTAATATGAGGCGAATCGCCTGCGCCTGACTTAATGCCAGCTGCTTGCTCTCATAGAGTTTTAACGGGATTGTATTGCTCACTTTGTCATTGCTATCAAGCAGTCCCAGACTGATGCTGCCCTTTAATGCCCCTTGTAGCGGGGCAACGGCGACATCAATACCGGCAAGACTGGCACTGATATCCACGGCGCTGTTACGCCAGAATACTTTTGGCTTTTTCAGCAAGGGTTGAAACTGTTTGTCGATAGCGAGCTTGATAGCAAAGTCTTCGGTTTTGCTTTGCCAGTTCACTGAGTCAACTGTGCCAATTTGCATTTTTTTATAATAAATCGGTGAGCCTTGGCTGACATCGGCGCCATCTTGACTGATTAACGTTAAATGCACTTGCTGCTGACGATCATAAAAAGCTGTCGCGGCATCCACAGAGCTAAAGAGGGTCAGAGCGCTGTTAGCAGCTAAAGGTGTGTCGCTGTGACCTTGGATCAAGCTAACTGCACCTTGAGTGAGCGTTGTAAAATCCCTTGCTTTGACTGAGACACCGTCTAACGATGCGTTTACCGTTAATGCTGACTCAGGCACAAAATAGCTGTTGCTGCGTATTAGACTGGCAAACTCAGGTTGTAGCTCGAGTTGGTATTCCACCGCCGATAAATCTTTGGTTAACTTAACTGCAAGCACGGAACCAATGGGGATTTGCTTGAAGCGAACTTGAGCGCCCGCTGAAATGCCCATGTTTTCGGCTGAGGTTAAGGTCAAGAAACGCTTCTTCGTTTGCAGTAAATCAGGCGCTTTGGCTTGTAAGGCAAAGCTGCTTGGTACCGCGCTTTTGGTGTTGATGCCTGGCAGGAAGTTGATCACGCTACCTGTCAGTAAGCGTTCTGGATTCTTAATGCCTGAGAGGGAAATATCAGCACCTTCAAGCCAAAACACCCCGTCGTTAGTTAACAGTGAACCGTATTGAGGTTCAAACTTAGCCACGGCTGTAACACCACTGGACGTGAGTTGTTTACTTAAAATACTGCCAATGTTCATGCCGCGATAAACGATGCGGGTACCTTTGTCGATACCGTTAGCGTCAGCCATGGTTAGGTTTATTTCTATGCCGCCAAGGGCAGTGGTTTCTGAATCATAAAGCGAAAAAACGTCACCGTTTTTAGCTATGTCTGCTTTATCGTCAGAGCTGAAACTCACGCCGCCAGCCAGAATGGATGCCAAACTCTCTGAACTGACTTTAACTCCAGTTAGTGAAGCATCAATTTTGACGCCAGAAACATTCCAAAAGTGAGAATTTTTCTTCACTAACCGCGCATATTGCTCTTGAATGAAAGCGCTGATAATGACTCTTTGATTGCCATCTAAACGATAGCTGACCACGCTACCCACGGGGATTTGGCGGAAAAATATTGGCGAGCCAACATCGAGCGAACCGAGTTTATCGGAGGTCAATTCGACCATCACACCTTCTGAGCCGATTTGCATCGGCGGCGGTTGGCGTTCTGCTTCAAAAAAGGTCGAGGCATTACCTTTCCCTGGTTGGATAGCAATATAGTTACCCGAAAACAGCGCATCTAAGCCTTCAACACCTGTAATACTTGCTTTAGGTGTGACAAGCCAGAAGAGGGTTTCTTTATTCAAGAAAGGCTTAGCGCGGTAGTCCATCATGACCTTGACGTTCACACCTTTGAGATCTTCATCTATGCCAATGTCTTTAACTTTACCGACAGTCAAACCTTGGTATTTGACTAAGGTTTTACCCACATCAATCCCAGTGGCGCTCGGAAAGTGAATTTGAATTTCAACCCCCGATTCTTTAATGCTCTTAATGCCCAGCCAAGCACCTAATGCCAACGCGACAATAGGAAGCAGCCAAATGGGCGAAAAGAGTTTTTTCTTTACAACTTTCGGCGATTCAATTTGTGTCATCTTGAGGTTCCAATCGATCCCAGAGTAAACGAGTGTCTAAAACTTTTGCGGCTAACTGAGTTAACAGAATCACCAAGGCAAATGCGGTAGCCGCAGGCGCGGGTTTCGCGTCGAGTAATTGTCCCATGTTCACTAATGCCACTGTGATTGAGATGACAAATAAATCGAGCATTGACCAGCGGCCAATCCATTCGATGATGTGAAAACCCACCATCAATTTCTTTTTTGAAATCGGGATATCAAAGCTTATCGCACACAGATAAATGGATAAGCCGATGATTTTAATCCATGGTACTAAAATACTGGCGGTAAACACTATGATGGCAATAGGCAGCATATCTGAATGCACTAAATGCAAAATGCCTGAAAAAATGGTGTCGTGCCGCACTTGCCCTTGATTGGTCAGCATAGTAATAGGGTAAATGTTGGCTGGCACCAGCAAGATGGCAGCGGTAATCAACAAAGCCCAACTTTTTTGCAGGCTGGAATAGTCCCTGACGTGCAACTCAGTTTCACAGCGCTGACAGTGCGTGAGTTCACTGCTGTTGAGTTGGCGACACACTTTACAGAGACATAGGCCGATATCTTTACCTTGTTGTTTCATATCAGCTATGACCTTCCAATAACGTCCACATATGTTCTAAGTCGTATTCTCTTTGTAGAAACAAGGTCACGAGAAACAGCATAGTGAAGCAAAATGTGCCCATACCAAAATAAATGTCCGAAAAATCAGATAGCTGAAATGATGAAACTAAGAAGCTGATCACATAAATTTCCAGCATAGTGAGTTGCGATAAGACGCCATGAAATTTTAACAACTGCTTCAATGAGTTACGCCAAAAAAGGCTACTCAATCCCCATTTCACAATTAAAATCTGTGTCAATATCGATAACAGTAATAAGCCTGGACCTATCACAGCTGCGGCAAGTACGGCGACACCTACAACCCAATAGCCTTGGTCAAATACTGCAAATGCCCCTTGGAAAACCGTAGTAGTACGAATACTACCGAAAAAGTGGATCTCGAGTACGGGTAAAAAATTGGCAGGGAAATAAAACACTAATGCCGAAATACATAGGGCTAACATACCATTCACAGAGCAGTATGGCGTGTCATAAAGTGCAGTGCTGCAACGAGGACAGATTGCTCTAACGCCGCTAGGCAAGGCACGTTTGCGGACTGCTAAATCGCAGGAGCGGCATAGGATTACTGAATTTTCTGCTGCGTTTTCATGCATATAAAAATATATATTAGCCTAATAGGAGTAATAACAGCGAGATCGGTGCAAAGTGTCGTGCTAGTTAGCTGTTAAGCCACGTCTAGCGCTTTATAATCTTGGCAACGAAAGTACGCTAATAATATCAGATTAATCAGAACACTTGCATCACAAGTTCAATCTATGTCACTCTAGTTACTGTATATAAAAACAGTGCGAGGGCAGTCATGGCAGTAATAACACAGTTTGTCGTGGTCAGAGAAGGGGTTGAAAAGATGACATTCACATCTAAGAAGGAGGCTGATGCCTACGATAAGATGCTCGATATCGCCGATAACCTTATCCCCTTCATTCAAAAAGCTGATTTGGGTATAGATGAAAGTGTGGGCGAAAAGCTCGCATTCTATTTTGCTAACAATAAAGATGAGCTGACGAACTTGCTTAAAGGCGCCGTTCAGGTTAATAGTACGCCAACGAATCCGCCTGCAGCGAAAAAAGCGGCAAAAAAGACCGAAGCAGCAGAATAAAATTGTTAGGAAATGTAATGAAATCGAAATTTTATGAGTCACTTAACCGTCAAGCCTTGGCCTTGTTGGAAGGGGAAGACGACCTTGTTGCGGCGATGGCGAATTTTTCAGCCTTGCTCAATGATAATTTAACTGAGCTGAACTGGGTAGGATTCTACGTCATGCGTGGCGAACAACTAGTATTAGGTCCGTTTCAAGGTAAAGTGGCTTGTACACGCATTCCGTTAGGAAAAGGTGTGTGTGGTACAGCAGCATTCACTAATCAAACTCAGCGAGTGGCTGATGTCCATCAATTTGATGGTCATATTGCCTGTGATTCTGCCAGTAATTCTGAAATCGTTGTGCCAGTTCGTGCGCAAGGTAACGTGGTTGCTGTGCTCGATATTGACAGTCCTATCTTCGATCGTTTCGATGAAGAAGACCAAAAGGGGCTGGAATTACTGGTTAAAAGTTTTGAAAACTGCCTATTTGATTAATTTGCGTACAATAACGCATAATTCATAGTCGCAATCGGTGGCGTGCGCCTTATAATATGCGCCTGCACGCATTAAGCTGGTTTGATTGGCATGCAATGAATAAGCTTAGTGTTTTGAGCTGTCAAAATTTGTTAAGGTATATTTTTTAACTTTAGTAAACGCGGCTAGGATGCTAATTTGTACGTTGACTCAATATTGAGTTTAACGAAGATAAACGACATGTAAGAAGCTGATATATATCACCTCGAATCGATGTCCCTTTTTGACTGTGGAAGTAATGATGGAATCAACAGAAAAGTTGACCGACACCAATGCAATTTTGGCGTATTTGTATGAAACATTTCCTTTGTGCTTTATTGCTGAAGGTGAAACTAAGCCATTAAAAATCGGATTGTTTCAAGATTTGGCTGAAAGGTTGGCTGATGATTCTAAAGTCAGTAAAACTCAGCTCAGAGTTGCCTTAAGACGTTACACCAGCAGCTGGCGCTATTTGAAGTGCGTTAAAGCGGGCGCACAACGCGTAAACCTGGATGGCGAACCTTGCGGCGAGTTAGAGCAAGAGCACATTGATCATGCTCAAGCCATGTTGAAAGAGAGTCAGGATAAGGCCAAAGCGAAACGTGCAGCACTTGCACCTAAGCCTGCGGCGAAGAAAGCACCTAAAAAGGTGGCCGTTCCTCAGCGTCCTAAAACTGAGCGTCCTGCTAAGCCTGCACCAAAAGCTGCAGCGCCAGTCGTCAATTATGTTCAAGCACAATTGACTGATTTAACGAAAAAACAACGCGTCAATGTTAAATTAGGTATGACACCCGTAGCCGGTGTGATTACTGACATTAACAAGGAAGATATTCATGTTCAGCTTGATAGTGGCCTAACGATTAAAGTTAGAGCAGAACATATCCTGCTGTAATCATTTATTAAAACGGAGTAACTTGTTGATGCGAAAACTCACTTTGGCTACCTCGATCGCCACTGTTTTTGTCGGATTCTCGGCTTGGGCCGTACCACCCACGATTCAAATCAGCGAGTTACCCACTCTCAAGCAGGAAGCGCAACATAAGGTTGCGAGCAAAAGGGTAACGGACTTATACACTCGTTCGCACTATCATAGATTCAATCTTGATGACGCCTTTTCTGCGCAAATTTTTGATCGTTATCTACAGCAGTTGGATTATCGCCGCAATGTGTTAACCCAAGCGGATGTCGATAGTTTTAAACCTTATGCAACCCAATTCGATGACATGCTCAGTTCTGGTGAACTTGAGCCTGCCTATAAAATGTTTGATATCGTCCAAAAGCGCCGCTATGAAGGCTTTGTCTATGCTTTATCTCTATTAGATAAAGAGATGGATTTTTCTGCGCCCGGTGATGCCTATGAGTACGACCGCGATGAGGCCGCATGGCCAAAAGACCAGACAGAAATTAATGAGTTATGGCGTCAACGTGTTAAATACGATGCACTAAATCTTAAACTCACAGGTAAGCAATGGCCTGAGATTGTTGATATCCTCCAAAAGCGTTACAACAACGCTATTAAACGGTTGATTCAAACTAACAGTGAAGATGTGTTCCAAGGCGTGATGAATGCCTTCTCCCGTAGCATTGAGCCACATACCAGTTACCTTTCACCACGCAATGCTGAACGTTTCCAAATGGAAATGAACTTGAGCCTTGAAGGCATTGGTGCTCAACTGCAACTCGAAGACGATTACACTGTCATTAAAAGTTTAATTACTGGCGGCCCTGCTGCGGGCAGTGAAAAACTGTCGCCGGAAGACAAGATTGTCGGTGTCGGTCAAGAAGGCGGTGAAATTGTTGATGTGATCGGCTGGCGTTTAGACGACGTGGTCGACCTGATCAAAGGTCCTAAGGGCAGTAAAGTTGTTTTGCAAATTTTACCGAAGAAAGGCGGTTCCAATGCTAAGCCATTCGACGTTACCTTAGTACGCGATAAAATTCGTCTTGAAGACAGAGCTGCAACCTCTAAGGTGATTGAACCTAAAGACGGCGAGTACGCAAATCGCAAAGTCGGTGTGATCCAAATTCCTGGTTTCTATATGAATTTGTCGCAGGACGTTGAAAAAGAGCTAGTGAAGTTAAACGACGCCAAAGTAGAAGGCATAGTCATCGACCTTAGAGGTAACGGTGGGGGGGCATTAACGGAAGCCGTGCTGCTGACGGGACTCTTTATCGATATGGGCCCTGTAGTGCAAATTCGTGATGCCGATGGACGAGTGTCTGCGCATCGTGATAACGACGGTAAAACCAGTTATGCAGGACCATTGACTGTGATGGTTGACCGTTACAGTGCTTCAGCCTCTGAAATTTTTGCTGCCGCATTGCAAGATTATGACCGTGCACTGATTGTCGGTGAGTCGAGTTTTGGGAAAGGCACAGTACAGCAGCATAAGAGCCTAGGCCGTATCTACGACATGTATGAGAAGCCAATTGGCCATGTGCAGTATACGATTCAAAAGTTCTACCGTATTAATGGTGGTAGTACACAGATTAAAGGTGTGACCCCCAACATTGCTTACCCAAGTGCGTTGGAGCCGGGCGAGTACGGTGAAGCTGAAGAGAAAAATGCTTTACCTTGGGATAAAGTGCCAATGGCGCAATATGGTACGCTTAATGATGTTACGCCTGAGTTAGTGACTAGCCTTGAATCTAAGCACCTTAACCGTATAAAAAACAGCGTAGAGTTTGCCTATATCAATCAAGATATTGCCGACTTTAAAAAGCATCACAAAGAGAAAACTGTGTCTCTGGTTGAAAGTGAGCGTATTGCTTCCCGTGAAGCCGATGAGAAAAAAGTCCTCGACAGAACAAACGAGCGTCGAGTCGCCAATGGTTTAGCACCGGTTAAATCAATGGAAGACATTAAAGACGACGCTGAATTGCCAGATGCATTTTTAGACGAAACCGCTTATATCACCTTAGATATGGCTGATGTGCAAAAAGTGGCTAAAACTAGTGCTAAGTAGGCGCTAGTCGAGTCGATTTATCCGATATCAAAACGCGCTTATGGCGCGTTTTTTCTTATTTAGATCAGCGTTAAAGGGATCGAAATGACACAAGCTCAAGCAAAATACTTAAAAGATTATCAAGCGCCACTTTTTACGATAGAGACTATCGATTTAGCATTTAATTTGGCTGGCAATGAAACCCAAGTGCAGGCGATCAGTCGTATAAAACGCACTTCAAAACATGCACAAGCCTTAGTGTTGGATGGCGAAGATTTGACCGTTGTTTCGCTGACTGTTAATGGTGATGCTGTGCCTTACCATGTTAGTGCAGGTCAATTAGTTCTAGAAACTGAGCTTGATGAGTTTGAGCTGAACATTATCACTAAGCTCGATCCTGAAGCTAATTCGAGCCTTGAAGGGCTCTATATGTCCGATGGTGCCTACTGCACGCAATGCGAGGCAGAGGGCTTTCGACGTATCACTTATTTCCTTGATCGCCCTGATGTATTAGCTAAATACACAGTTCGTATCGAAGCCGATAGCGCCGCATTCCCGTTTTTACTGAGTAACGGTAATTTGATTGATCAAGGTGAGTTAGATGGCGGACGCCATTATGTTTGCTGGCAAGATCCATTTCCAAAACCAGCGTATTTATTTGCCTTAGTCGCAGGCGATTTTGATCTATTGCAAGATGAGTTCATTACTCGCAGTCGTCGTAAAGTGATCCTGCAAGTGTTCGTTGATAAAGGTAATTTACATAAAGCACACCATGCGATGGCATCACTTAAGAAATCCATGGCATGGGATGAGAGCCGTTTTGATCTTGAGTATGATTTAGATATTTACATGATAGTGGCCGTCGACTTTTTCAATATGGGTGCGATGGAAAACAAAGGCTTAAATATCTTTAACACTAAATATGTGCTTGCAGATACCTTAACGGCCACCGACGAGGATTATCACGGCATTGAATCGGTTGTAGGCCATGAGTATTTCCATAATTGGACAGGAAACCGCGTAACGTGCCGCGATTGGTTCCAGTTAAGTTTGAAAGAAGGCTTAACGGTTTTTCGCGATCAAGAATTTAGCTCAGATTTAGGCTCTCGTGCTGTGAATCGAATTCACGCAATTAAAGTGATAAAGAATCAGCAATTTGCAGAAGATTCTGGCCCTATGTCCCATCCTATTCGTCCAGAATCTGTCATTGAGATGAATAATTTCTACACTGTGACTGTGTATAACAAGGGCGCTGAAGTCATCCGCATGATGCACACTTTGCTCGGCGAAGAAAAGTTTCAGGCGGGAATGAAATTGTATTTTAAACGCCACGACGGCCAAGCTGTCACCTGTGATGATTTTGTGGCGGCAATGGAAGATGCCAGCGGAGTGGATTTAACCCAGTTCCGTTTATGGTATAGCCAAGCTGGTACGCCGATTGTGACTGCGATGGACAGCTTTGATGCGCAAACGGGCGTTTATCAATTGACCCTTAAACAAAGTCTAGCGAACTGTGCATCACCGCTGCATATTCCGTTTAGCTTAGAGCTCTTAGATGCGAAGGGCCATTCTTTAGTGAATGAAATCCTCAATTTTACTCAAACTGAACAAGTGTTTAGCTTTGATGGACTCACTCATAAACCTGTCGCTTCGTTACTGCAAAACTTTTCCGCGCCCGTCAAATTACAATATCGATTCAATGTGGATCAACTCGTTCACTTGATGCGTTTTGCTAGCAGCGAAGTGGCGCGTTGGGAAGCTTCTGTGACCTTAGTGAGCCAAGCTATTTGGCAAAATGTGGCGAGTTTACAACAGCAACAAGCTATGGCTCTCGATCCCCGTGTGCGCGATAGTTTTAAAGGTGTGTTGTTAGACACTGAGCTTGATCCGGCATTGATCGCCGAAATATTAGCGATACCTACGGCTTCGGCTTTGATTGAGCAAACAGAGAGTGTCGATCTAGATGCGTTAGCTTTAGCACGTGAATTTGTATTAATAGAGCTCGCTTCACATAGTGAAGATGAATTGATTGCGCTATATCGTTCTTTAGTCGCAGTAGAGAGTACGCAGGCAAGAGCCCTTAAAAATCAGTGTTTAACTTGGTTAGCTCGGGTGTCGGATGAGGCCGAGGGGTTAGTGATTTCTCAGTTCGATAACGCCAGTAATATGACGGATTCTCTTGGTGCGTTGACGGCAGCCAATGTTGGGAATTTACCTTGTCGTGATGAACTGATGACGACATTTGAGCTACGTTGGCAGGATACGCCATTAGTGATGGATAAATGGTTTATGTTGCAAGCGACCCGTGATGCAGATGATGTGATTGAGTGTTTGCGTCAGTTGCAGCAACACAAGTGCTTTAGTATGAGCAATCCAAACCGAGTGCGTGCTTTAGTGGGCAGTTTTGCTGCCGGTAATATTTATCAATTCCACCGTAGAGACGGTAAGGGTTATGCTTTCTTAACCGAATGCTTAATGACCCTTAATAAGCTCAATCCGCAGGTTGCGGCCCGTATGGTGACGCCATTGATCCAGTATCATAAATTCGACTTAGGCCGCCAAACCTTGATAAAAGCCTGTTTAGGGCAACTTTTGGCTTTGCCTGACTTATCTAAGGATATGTACGAAAAAGTCTCTAAAGCATTGGCAAAATAGCAGTTTGTAGGAGGAGGGCAGCAGTCTGTGCTGCCCTGATATTATGGAACTGTATTTCAAACTATCGATCAGCTATCGAGATTTCTTACCTTATTATCAAGGGCTTGCCGATAAAGTCGAGGTTCGTGAAACTCAAGGGCGGATTTTGTGGATTAATGGCCGTCATTTTAGGCGTTTTTTAACCGAAAATGGCATTCAAGGCTATTTCAAATTGGTTTTAGATGACAAGGGACAATTTGTTTCATTAAATCGAGTTTAGTCTTAATTTGTTTATCTTTACTTAGAGCAATTACTTTAAACGGTCGGCTGATTACTAAGCTCGCTTTGTGATATTTTATTTTTAAATATGTTAATGAATTATATGATTTTTTAATGTGTTTTTATGTTTCATTCCTATTCCGCTTTTCGCTAATTTAAATCTCTCCTTTTTAGTTAACGGTACAAATGTACCTACATGCTTAATTCTTTAGAAAATTTTCTCTAACTGCGCCTTGCTCAAGGGGATTAATTGCTGTAACAATGATGTTACCTGTGAGCTAACAAGATGTTGGTTGTAATTCCTAAAACAAAGAATCCAGCAGGGTACGGAGAGCTAAAATGAAAATTGTTAAAAATAGTTTTAACAAATCGGCGCTTGCTTTGGGGGTGGCGTCGGCATTGAGTTTGTTAATGATCCCAAGCGTTAATGCAGTATCTTTTAATTGGGGAGAGGTTGAGGGCACATTTGACTCAACTTGGACTGCTGGTGCGAGCTGGCGTGTAGGGGAGCGCGATTGGGAAGGTCAAATTGGTAAGGTTAATCAACCCCAATTCGATTGGTCTAATTACAGCGCATTTGGCAATACTAAATATACTTCTGCTGAGATTTGGGCCCAGCCCGGATCGTATTCCAGTAACAATGACTTAAGTAATTTACTTTATTCTCAAGGCGATACCACATCCGAAATCGTTAAAGGTTTGCATGAATTGTCATTGAAATACAAAAACTACGGTTTATTCGCTCGTGGTATGTATTTCTATGATCGCAAACTCAATGACGGTAATTATGATTTTAATGATCCGATAACGGGCAAAGAGTTTGACCCTTGCGAAGATAACCGTGCTTCAGAAGTTCAATGTAAAGATATTCGCTTACTCGATGCGTTTGTGTATGGCAACTTTGATCTTAACGATGGCGCTAATCCATTATCTATTCGTGTAGGTAATCAAGTGGTGTCATGGGGTGAAAGTACACTGATTGCCCATGGGATCAGTGAAATCAACGCCGTTGACTTGAACATACTTAATGCGCCAGGTGCTGAACTCAAAGAAGCGTTCAGACCTCAAGGTATGGTGTGGGCTTCCCTTGGTTTGACGGATTCATTAACGGTAGAAGCATTCTATCAATATGATTGGCAACCTATTTGGGTACCAACGCCGGGTTCTATTTTTGCGACTAACGATTTTGCGGGTTTCGGTGGTTACGCTCAAAACGCTCAGCTTGGGTTTAATGCTAACCCTGACATCAATTTAGACTTTGTGATGCAAGAATACGAGCGTTTAGCGGGCATGATTGCCAGCGGCCAATCTATTCCGACACAGCAATTGGTTTCTATGGCCTTAGCCTACCCAACAAAAGTGACGCTAGTGCAGGATGAGGCAGAGCCAAGCAATGATGGCCAATATGGTATTAAGCTGGGCTATTACGCGCCTTCACTGGGTGAAACCGAATTTGGTTTTTATTTCATGAATTACCATAGCCGTCGTCCTCTTATCAGTGGTACTGCCGCCGATTTTAGCACGGGTGCACTTTTGTCTGATCTGGCGACCATAGGTCAAAACTCGGGTAACATTGATCGTGAATTGCTGCTCAATTTGAAGAGTTTCTCTAAGGCGCAAATCGTTTATCCAGAAGATATCAAGCTTTATGGTTTCAGTTTCAATACCTTGGTTGGTGATACCTCTGTCGCGGCTGAAATTGCCCATCGTCAGGATGAACCACTGCAAATCGATGACGTAGAATTATTGTTTGCCGGTATGCCACAGCAGTTAGCTAACGCTGGTCTTCGTCCAGATCTCGATGGTATTTCACAGATTAAAGATGTTAAGCCGGGTGAAACCGTGGATGGCTTTATCCGTCTTGATACCACTCAGGCGCAGATGACTTTCACCCATTTATTTGGTCCAACGTTAGGTTTAGATAACTTGACTATGTTGGCCGAAGTGGGTGGCGTGTGGATCCATGATATGCCAGGTTTTGATGAGCTACGTCTCAATGGTCCTGGTACGTCACGTTCTGGCGGCAACCCAGATATGCTCGGCATCATTCAAGCCTTGCACAACGGTCCTGAAACTAACCCGTTCCCAACCGACTTTGCTTGGGGATACCGTTTAGTTGGAAAGGCGGATTTCAACAACATATTTGCTGGGGTCAATATGTCTCCACGGGTGATTTTCTCCCATGACGTTGATGGTATTACACCTGATCCTATGTTCCTGTTCACGGAAGGACGTAAGTCTGTCGCGCTAGGCGTTAACTTCGACTATCAAAACCGTTGGGGTGCAGATATCTCCTATAACAATTTCTTTGGCGGTGTCGGTACGACGAATGCGATGGCAGATCGTGATTATGTTTCATTCAATATCAAGTATTCGATCTAAAAGGACTCAAACAATGAAGAAACTGACGATATTGGCGAGTGCAGTCATGCTGGCGTTCGCAGCGCCAGTCGCTATGGCTAAGATATCAGAAGCTGATGCGGCAAAACTTGGCAATGAACTTACCCCTTTAGGTGCTGAAAAAGCAGGTAATGCTGATGGTTCTATTCCTGCGTGGGATGGTGGTATCACTCAGCCTGTGGCGGGTTATACCAAAGGGATGCATCACCCAGATCCTTTCCCTGAGGATAAGATTGAATTTACTATTACCAATGCTAACAAAGCGCAATATAAAGATTTTTTAACGCCGGGTCAGATGAAGTTGTTCGAACTTTATCCTGATACCTACAAGATGAATGTGTATAAGACTCGCCGTAGCGCCTCTGTACCACAGTTCGTTTACGATGCGACTAAAGTTAACGCGACTCGTGCTGAACTGATTGCACAGGGCAATGGTATTTCTGGCGCGGCTATTGGTATTCCATTCCCGATCCCTGCAAATGGTTTAGAAGCAATTTGGAACCACATTTTGCGTTTTCGTGGTATCGATATCGAAACTTCCCGTAGCCAAGCTGCACCGACAGCCGATGGTAGCTATAGCTTAGTCGAAACGGCTGAGGAAATTCGCTTCGAATATTCTCGTCCAGAAATTACCTTAGATCAGCTTAAAGCCAGCAATACGCTGTTCTACTTTAAGCAAGTGGTGACTCAGCCTGCACGTTTAGCAGGTACAGCCTTATTGGTTAAAGAAACCATGGATCAAGAGGCGCTTCCCCGCCAAGCTTGGACCTATAACACAGGTCAACGTCGAGTACGTAAAGCGCCGAACGTGGCTTTTGATACACCGGGTACAGTGTCAGATGGTCTGCGTACGACAGATGATTTCGATATGTTTAACGGCTCTCCAGTGCGTTACAACTGGGAACTGGTAGGCAAAAAAGAAATTTATATCCCGTACAACGATTACAAACTGCATTCGGATAAGCTGAAATATGACCAAATATTGAAACCTGGTCATGTGAATCCTGAATACGTTCGTTGGGAAAAACACCGCGTATGGCAAGTGAGGGCGACGCTGAAAGATGGTATGCGCCACATTTATAAAGTGCGCGATATGTACCTTGATGAAGATTCATGGCAAGTGTCAATCGCCGATCTCTACGACAACCGTGATCAGTTGTATCGTGTGGCCGTTGCGCATGGCTTGAATTACTACGAAGTACCTGCACAGTGGGATACTTTAGAAGTCTTCCATGATTTGCAATCCCGTCGTTATCTCGCCATGGGCTTAGACAACCAAAGTGGCATGTATAACTTCGATGCCAAACTGACTGAAGCTAACTTTACCCCCGATGCATTGCGTCGTGAAGGTATCCGTTAATAGGCCACGTACAAAGGGGCGCTTAGCGCCCCTCATTAGTTTAAGGAAGTTTGTATGTCGTTTCGCATCCTTCAGTGTGTCGCTGTATTAAGTTTCGGTGGCGCTTTTTTTCCTTCTACGTTATCTGCAACGCCCTCTGATCCGATTTTTTCTCAAGTTCAACCTCTTGCTGTTTCATCTTTGATTTTAGATATTGCCAACGTAGGCGCAGGTTTAGTGGCTGTGGGTGAACGTGGTCATGCTCTGGTGTATGACGGCAGTTGGCATCAAGTGGCAACGCCCGTGAGTTCACAGCTGACCAAAGTCTTTTTCCTCAATGAAAAACGCGGTTGGGCTGTAGGTCATGATGCAACCATTTTACAGACTCAGGATGGCGGTCAAACTTGGCAGCAGCAGATGCATTCGCCCGAGATTGAAAAGCCATTCCTCGATGTGGTGTTTTTAGACGAAAACAATGGTATTGCCATTGGTGCTTACGGTTTGTTTTATCGTACCAATGATGGCGGTGCCCAGTGGCGCGAGGAGTTCCATGAGGAGCTTTTAGCTGAAGAAGATGTGGCTTATTTGGCGGAGTTAAAAGGCAGCGATCAATCGGCCTATTTGAGTGCGCGCGCTTCATTATTGCCGCACTTTAATCGTATTTTAACCTTAACCGATGGACGTTTATTATTGGTTGGCGAGCTGGGCTTAGTCGCTGTTTCTGGCGATCAAGGTAAAACATTTACGCGTACCAATTTTGATTACGATGGTTCTATGTTTAACGCCGTAGAAACGAAAAATGCTGTGTATGTGATGGGCCTTCGCGGTCATATATTCAAAGCTGATGTGAGTTTAAGCCAATGGAATCAAATTGAACTGCCGGTGCAATCCTCAATCAACGGTGCCATGGTTGTTTCTGACGACGCGCTATATTTAGTGGGAAATGCGGGGATAGTGATCAAGCTAAATGAGGATGACACTAGCAGTATCGTGACTCGTCGCCAAGGAGAAAACTTAGTGTCTATTGCGAAGGATAATCAAGGGAATATGTGGTTATCCGGCAGCCAAGGGCTGTTTATTCTTAAGCCATAAAATTTTAAAACTACAATAAATAACAGGGCCGAGAAGATGTTAGAAAAACTGGTCAACGGATTTGAGTCATTTTTGTTTCGCAATCGCGCATGGGTCGTCGGCATTTTTGTGTTTTTGACGTTGTTTTTTGGCTATCAGGCCAGTCAACTCAAAATGGATGCGGCTTTTATCAAAAATATTCCACTGCAGCACAGTTATATGCAGACCTACCTGAAACACCAAAAAGATTTTGGTGGTGCCAACAGCATCATGGTGGCGGTTGAGGATACCAGCGGTAATATTTTTAATGCTAACTATTTTGATACCTTAAAAAACGTGCATGATCAGCTGTTTTTTATTCCAGGGGTTGACCGTGCGCAGGTGAAATCAATTTTTTCGCCTTCCACTCGTTTTACTGAAGTTGTTGAGGATGGTTTTGCTGGCGGGCCTGTTATTCCAGCGGATTTTTCAACTTCAGTGTCTGGGTTAGAAACGGTTCGCGATAATATTGAAAAAGCAGGGATTGTCGGCCGATTAATTGCTAACGATTACAGTGCGGCTATGGTGTCGGCTCAATTAATGGATTTTGATCCACAGACGGGTAAACCGCTTGATACCATTGCTTTTGCTGCACAATTAGAAAAAGAGCTTAGGGGCAAGTTCGAAACCGATAAGGTTAAAATTCACATCATAGGTTTCGCCAAAATGGCCGGGGATGTGGCTGATGGCGCTAAGGGCGTGTTGCTGTTCTTCGTGATCGCGATTTTGGTCACTGCCATCATGGTTTACCTCTTTTCTAAATCCATCACCTTGACCATGCTGCCACTGGTCTGCAGTTTAACGGCTGTGGTCTGGCAGCTTGGTTTATTGACTGTGATAGGTTTCGGTCTCGATCCTATGTCGATTCTGGTACCGTTTTTAGTCTTCGCCATCGGTGTGAGCCACGGGGTGCAGATCATCAACGCTGTACGGCGTCGAGTGCTCGACGGGCAAACGACAAAAGCGGCTTCGGCGTCGGCATTTCGTAGTTTATTAGTGCCGGGTGGTGTGGCATTACTGTCCGATACTGTTGGTTTTATTACCCTGTTATTTATCGATATTGGGATTATTCGCGAGCTGGCGATTTCTGCCTCGCTCGGTGTGGGCGTGATCATTTTCACTAACCTTATCCTATTGCCTTTGGTGATTTCTTTTACTGAAATCAAAGTCAATAAACATGCAGAACCAACGGCTGAAGAAGTGCGAACTGAGGCTATTTGGCGCTTCATGGCGCGTTTTGCAACGCCTAAATATGCTGTGGTAGTCATTATTGCCACTGTGGTGTTGTATTTTGTGGGTCTGCAACAAGCCAATCAGATGAAGATTGGTGATCTACAGGGCGGCGCGCCTGCGTTACATCAAGATTCGCGTTATAACCTCGATACCTTCTTCATCACAGATCATTTCTCTATCACCACAGATGTGATGACTGTGATTGTTGAGGCAGCACCTGAAGCCTGTACTTACCACGATGTGCTCACTCAAATTGATCAGTTTGAGTGGTTAGTACGCAATACCCCAGGGGTGGAGTCGACTGTGAGTCTGGCGTCTGTCGCTAAAAAAGTGAATGCAGGCTTCAACGAAGGTAATCCAAGATGGGAAGTGTTGCCGCGTACAACGGCGAGCTTAGTACAGGCTATTGGCCAAATTCCCACGACTTCAGGTTTATTAAATGGCGATTGTTCTGTCATGCCTGTGTATCTGTTTATGAAAGATCACAAGGCCGAAACCATAGAAACTGTGGTCGCTAAGGTCAAAGCCGTCGCCGCGAAAATGGACAACGAGAAGTTGCAGTTTAAACTGGCGTCGGGTCCTGTGGGGGTAATGGCAGCGACTAACGAAGCGGTGGCCGAGGCGCAGTTACCTATGATGATATACGTTTATGGTGCCGTGTTTGTACTCTGCTTAATCAGTTTTAAATCTTTTAAAGCCACTGTGGCGGTCATTATTCCTTTATATGTCGTGTCGACACTGGCACAAGCTTTGATGACTCAGCTCGATATTGGCTTAGCTGTCAGTACCTTACCTGTCATCGCGCTGGGGGTTGGTATTGGTGTGGACTATGGTATTTATATCCTCTCGACTATGTCGTCTAAGCTATCAAATGGTATGCCAGTACAGCAGGCTTACTATGAGGCGTTGGTCGAACGGGGTAGTGCGGTGATCTTTACGGGTCTGACATTAGCGATTGGTGTCAGTACTTGGTTCTTCTCGGCGCTTAAATTCCAAATGGACATGGGAATATTGTTAACATTCATGTTTGTGGTAAATATGCTCGGTGCCATAATTATCCTACCTGCATTGGCCGCCATTTTCTGGCGCCAGCCTAAGTAGAGTCTACAAATGGGGAGCTAAGCTCCCCATTTACTTTTGAATACTTAGTCTGCTTTATCGATTGTTTGGTCATTTGTCATTCCTTGTTTACGCCAATACTGGATTTCAAGAGGATGTACCACTAAAATTTTCCTCGAAATACAGCGGTTTTAGTAATAAACTTCGCGCGACGATCTAGATCACATTAATTTATCTGCGATTGTTAAGCCGAAGCATCCAAATAATGAAAAAAGCGCTGCCATAGACGCTTAAGGAAACAGCAACATGGCCTTGAAAGATGCAATGCCTTCAGTACTACTTGAAAATGTAGTCAGTTTAATTCACGCTAAAGTCCCTAATTCACAAGCCAAGCAAGTTGAACAGTTCGCCACCTGCCTTTATGCCCACATGTCGAAAGACGATCTCAATGCGCGTAATGACAGTGATTTATACGGTGCGGTTCTCAGTTTATGGAACGCCCTGAACAAAACACCAAAAGGTAACACTCATCTGAGAGTGTTCAATCCTAGCCAAGCCAAACACGGCTGGCAATCTACTCACTCGATCATTGAAGTTATCCAACCTGACATGCCATTCTTGGTCGATTCAGTTGGTATGGCATTGAATCGTATGGGTATTACTGCTCACATGATGTTGCACACTCCACTGGCGATTGAGCGTTCAGAAAGTGGTGTGACGAATGTCACTTATCTTAATAAGAGCCCTGAAAGCACTGAGCATGTCGCCGTATTTTTGATTGAAATTGACCGTCAAAGCAGCACGGTCGATATCAAAGCATTAGAGCGCGAAATTCAGTCTGTGCTTGCCGATGTTGCTTCATCAGTTAACGACTGGGAAGTCATGTCTGCCAAGTTGGCTGAGATGATCAAGGAATTGCCAAAACGTCCGTTCCCGGGCGATAAGCAAGAGTTAGAGGAAGCGATTAACTTCCTGACTTACTTGAATAATCATCACTTTACGCTATTAGGTTACCGTCAATACGATTTGAAACGTGTCGAAGGTGACGTTGAGTTAGTGCCTAATATCGCCTCTAGTTTAGGTTTGATGAACAAGCACACCAAAGCGCAACCTGAGCAAGGTTTGTTGTTATCTAGCTTCTCCGATAGTGCCCGCAAAGAAGCCTTAGATCACAGCTTACTGATCCTCACTAAGAGCAGTGCTAAGAGCCGTGTACATCGTCCAGCTTATGTCGATTATATCGGTATTAAGCGTTTCGATAAGAAAGGCAATGTGATTGGCGAAGATAGATTTATCGGTTTATATGCGTCAAACCTATATAACCGCAGCCCACGTGAAATCCCACTGCTGAATGAAAAAGTGCAGCGTGTGTTAGATCGTTCAGGCTTGACCCCACGTTCACACGACTATAAAGCCCTGCTAAACATCCTTGAGAATTTACCTCGTGACGAGCTAATTCAAGCCAATGTTGATGATTTATCGCACATGGCCCATGGCGTGTTAGAAATGCAAGACAGAGACAAGCTGAAACTCTTTGTACGCAAAGATGGCTTTGGCCGTTTCTTATCCTGTTTAGTGTACGTTTCTAAGGATCGTTACAACACTAAACTCCGCCAAGATACTCAACGTATTCTGGCCCAGCACTTTAACAGCAAAGAAGATGTAGAGTTTACGACTTATTTTTCCGAGTCGACGCTAGCCCGCACTCACTACATAGTCAAAGTTGATAACAATAATATGGATGTAGATGTGGCTGCCATAGAGAACAACTTAATAGAAGCGGCACGTTCGTGGGAAGATAAGTTAAGCACTGCGCTTAACAGTGCACTCGGCGAAGAAGCTGGCACTCATCTGACTAAGCGTTATTTCAATGCGTTCGAGCAAAGCTATAAAGAAGACGTATTGCCAAGTTCTGCCGTCGTCGACATGCAACAGCTCGAAGCACTGGATGATGAACACAAGCTCGGCATGTTGTTCTATCAACCGCAGGAAGCGGCGCTGAACGACAACAAAGTGCGTTTAAAGCTATTCCATAAAGATGAGCCTATTCATCTATCTGACGTGTTGCCAATGCTCGAAAACTTTGGTCTGCGCGTGATCAACGAGCGTCCATATGAAGTCACGACTTCAGACGGTTCTACCTTCTGGATCTTAGACTTCTTGATGACAGTTAAAGTCGTCAACACAGATAACATCGCTGATAGTCAAGATAGATTCCAAACTGCACTGTCACAAGTGTGGCAAAAGAAGTTAGAAGATGACGGCTTCAACCGCATTATTCTGGCATCTGGTTTAACCGGCCGTGAAGTCTCGGTATTGCGTGCGTATGCGAAATACATGCGTCAAATCGATGCGACTTTCAGTCAGTCATATATTGAAGAAACCTTCGGTCGTTACCCACAAATCGCTGATTTGTTGGTGAAGATGTTCATCCGTAAATTTAACCCTAAACTGAAAACCCGTACTCTGGGTAAGTTTTTGGAGCAGATCAATTTACGTTTAGACGAAGTGTCTAGCTTGGATGATGACCGTATTATTCGTCGTTATTTAGACTTGATTAACGCCACTCTGCGTACCAACTTCTACCAACTGGATGCCAAAGGCGAATCTAAGAGTTATATCTCGTTTAAATTCATGCCTTCACTGATCCCTGAAATGCCACGTCCACTGCCGAAATTCGAAATCTTCGTTTATTCGCCACGGGTTGAAGGTGTGCATTTACGTTACGGTAAAGTGGCTCGTGGTGGTCTGCGTTGGTCAGATCGTCGTGAAGACTTCCGTACCGAAGTATTGGGTTTGGTAAAAGCACAGCAAGTGAAAAACACTGTGATTGTGCCTGTGGGTGCTAAAGGTGGCTTTGTTTGTAAACAATTGCCAACTGAAGGCGGCCGTGAAGCTTTCTTCACCGAAGGTCAAGAATGTTACCGCATCTTTATCCGTGCCTTGCTCGATATTACCGATAACATTTTGAACGGTGAAATCGTCCATCCATTGGATGTGGTTCGTCACGATGAAGATGACCCCTATTTAGTGGTAGCAGCCGATAAAGGCACAGCGACATTCTCTGATATCGCGAACTCGATTTCCCTCGAATACCGCTTCTGGCTCGGTGATGCATTCGCATCGGGTGGCAGTAACGGTTATGACCATAAGAAAATGGGTATCACGGCCAAAGGCGGCTGGGAATCGGTTAAGCGTCATTTCCGCGAAGTCGGTATTGATTGTCAAACCACAGACTTTACCTGTTTAGGTATAGGTGATATGGCGGGCGACGTATTCGGTAACGGTATGTTGTTGTCTAAGCACACTAAACTGGTTGCAGCCTTTAACCACATGCATATCTTTATCGATCCAAATCCGGATACGGCATTAAGTTATGATGAACGAGCGCGTTTATTCGCTCTGCCACGTTCAAGCTGGGAAGATTACAACAGCAAGTTGATTTCTAAAGGTGGCGGTATTTTCCTCCGTTCATCTAAATCCATTCCGTTATCGGCAGAAATTAAGCAAATGTTGGCCACAGAGAAAACCTCTATGACCCCAACTGAGCTGATGAAAGAACTGCTGAAAATGCCAGTGGATTTGATCTGGAACGGCGGTATCGGTACGTATGTGAAATCTTCACGTGAAACCCACGCTGAAGTCGGCGATCGTGCCAACGATGCTCTACGTGTCAACGGTGGCGAACTGCGCGCTAAGATAGTCGGCGAGGGTGGTAACTTAGGTTGTACTCAGTTAGGTCGTATTGAATATGCGTCTAATGGCGGTCGCATCAACACTGACTTCGTGGATAACGTTGGTGGTGTGGACTGTTCCGACAACGAAGTGAACATCAAGATTTTGCTGAACGCTATGGTGACTGAAGGTGAACTGACGCTTAAGCAGCGTAACCGTTTACTGGAAGAAATGACTGAAGAAGTCGGCCAAATCGTACTACAAGACTGTAAAGATCAAACTCGTACTATCTCTGTGACTCAAGTGCGCGGTGCTGAGCAGTTAAAAGAGCAGATCCGCTTTATCCAGTACCTGGAAAAAGAAGGCAAGTTAGACAGAGCGTTAGAGTTCTTACCGTCTGACGATGAGCTAGCTGAACGTTTAGCCAGTGGTCGTGCATTAACGCGCCCAGAGCTATCAGTATTGGTTGCTTATGCGAAAATGGTGCTGAAAGAGCAATTAGTGACGCCAGAAATCACTGAAGATACGCTGTTAAGCCAACTGCTTATCGCGTATTTCCCGAAAAAACTTCAGGAAAAATACAGCGACAAAATGGCAACCCATCCACTGCGTGGCGAAATCATTGCGACCTCACTCGCCAATGAACTCGTCAACGACATGGGCTTGAATTTTGTTCAACGTATGCAAGATGAGACTGGTGCCTCAGTTGCCGACGCGGCAATTTGTTACACTATGGCTCGCGAAGTATTTGGTTTAGCTGAATTAACTAAATCGATCACTGACTTAAACGGCATAGTTCCGGCTGTGGTTCAAGGTGAAATGCTGCATCAGTTACGCCGCAATATGCGTCGTGCTAGCCGCTGGTTCCTACGTCACCGTAACCGCTCTTGGAGCATCGAACAAACCGTTGCCTTCTTCAAACCGGTATTTGAACAAATTAAAGATAATGTTCATTTATATCTGGTCGAAGAAGAAGCGAAGGGTATCCAATCTGAGATCAATGCTTTGGTCAAAGAAAACGTACCACAAGCTGTTGCAACGATTGTGGCTAACATGAGCACCTTGTTCTCTGCCTTAGACATTGCCCAAATTGCGCAAACAGAAGATAAGACAGTGGCATTAGTGGCTGAAACTTACTTCAAACTCGGCGCCCGCGTTGAGCTGCACTGGTTCTTAGAACAGATCAGCGCTCAACCTGTAGCGAACCATTGGCAAGCACTGGCTCGTGCCGCCTTTAGGGAAGAGTTAGATTGGCAACAACGTGCATTGAGTTCAGTGGTCTTAAGAACCTGCAGTGCAACCTGTGATGCCGAAAGTGTGATTTCTCAGTGGATTGAGATAAATCAAGGCTTATTGGAAAGATGGTTCCATATGCTAGCTGACTTTAAAACGTCGCAAATCCATGAGTTTGCTAAGTTCTCTGTCGCCCTACGTGAACTTAACCTTCTGATCCTTCATTGCGAAGGCCAAAAGTAAACTTATTATAACAATCAGAAGCCCTGGCGATCGCCGGGGCTTTTTTTAGGTCGAGGAAAGTACATGTTTTATAAAATCGCACAGAAAGTCATGTTTCAGATGGATCCTGAGCGAGCTCACCATCTTGCTATAGGCAGTTTAAAAATGACCGCCAATAGCCCGTTAACGTGTCTATATGGACAAACGATTGCCCCCGCTCCTGTCAGCTTTATGGGGTTGACCTTTCCTAACCCAGTGGGACTCGCTGCCGGTATGGACAAGGACGGCGAATCGATTGATGCCTTTCATGCGATGGGATTTGGTCATATTGAAGTGGGTACAGTTACCCCAAGACCACAGCCTGGTAACGATTTACCCCGTCTATTTAGATTAAAGCCTGCCAAAGGCATCATTAATCGCATGGGGTTTAATAATAAGGGTGTCGATAATCTGGTCAAAAATTTGATCGCTAAAAAGACCGATATTATGGTTGGCGTCAATATTGGCAAAAATAAAGACACGCCAGTAGAACAAGGTAAAGACGATTATTTGATCTGCATGGATAAAGTTTATCTCCATGCGGCTTATATTGCGGTGAATATTTCATCACCCAATACCCCAGGATTACGATCGCTACAATATGGCGATCTATTAGATGAATTATTGAGCGCAATTAAAACCAAGCAACTTGAGCTGGCCGAAAAGCATAAAAAATACGTGCCCATCGCGCTTAAAATTGCTCCAGATTTAACCATAGAAGAAATTGAAAATATCGCGCAAGCTTTGATTAAAAACAAATTTGATGGCGCAATTGCGACCAATACCACTTTAACGCGTGATGGTGTTAGCGGTCTTGCCAACGCCAATGAAAGCGGCGGCTTAAGCGGCAAACCCTTAACTGAGCTGTCTACTAAAGTGATTAAGCAATTGGCGATTTGTTTGAAAGGGCAGATCCCGATCATAGGTGTGGGCGGTATTAATAGCGCTGAAGATGCCTTAGCCAAATTTGATGCGGGCGCGACTATGGTTCAGATTTATTCAGGTTTTATTTATCAAGGTCCGAAGTTAATTAAAGAAATAGTGAATGCATACCGCTTGAAATAATGATCTTAGGATTAATATAACGATCTAAAATAAGATCTTATTCTTTAACAGCGATCTAAAACGATCCTTAGATCGCTGTTAAGATCTTACAATAGATCGACTAAGTAACTGTTAAATAATTTGTATTTTATTATTTTTATTTTGATATTGGATAAAATATCTACTATTATGTCCCAGTGTTCAAATATTGGGTCACCGTTATGTTATTAATGCCGCAAAAAGATTGGCAATGGAAATATAACGATTCGTATGGTGTATTAGGCGTATCGTTAGGTTCCGAGATAGAATTTCTGACGTCTTATAAAGCAAAATTACTCATTCCAGATGCCTTATCAAGCATGGAATTTAATATTGCGCACGCCAAATTCTATATGAACTTACTCGATAGATTGCCTAAAACCCTGTCTTTGTCCGATGCCGCTATTGTTCAAATTGCGCTCAATGCCACCGCAGCCCATTTTATGCTGACACCGCAAATGCCTAAATCATGGTTTTTTGATACCAGTGATGTCTGTGTTTATAGCGATGTAGGTAAAGTCTTTGAGCTAAAATGCCAAAAGCAAAGAGTACTCGCCCTCGTGGTTGAAAATACCCTACAGTCGGCGCTAGTGATGTTATTGTCACCTGAATGTGTTTTGTCGGGTGCGAAAACTATGGTGCAGTTTGAAACCATCAAAGTGATGCATAATCGCTTACACCCCCTACGTGCGCAGCGCCACGTGGTTGCGGCATAGCGTAGTTGTAGATCAATAGCCATTATTGGTTTTTGATATCTATTATTAGCCGATAATTCGCTTAAATCTCCATAGCATTAGTGCGCTATCCGTACTCTTTTCTGCTAAGAAAGTTTTTTTCTAAAAGTTAGTCGCGTGGATCTTCAACACCTTCCTATCTAATGCTACCCAATGATAATTCGTGAGTCTTATTACTCTAAACTCAGCTCTGCTTTTTCTATCAAACAGAAGGAGAGTGACTAGGCAAAGGCTAAAAAGAACACAGATCGCAATATTCCGCCATGGGTTGCCAGCATCATAAAGTGAACTGATTCCTTACTGATAATAAGCTCACTTGATCCACATAGATCGGTTTGCCATGGCATTTACTCGGCGACTCGCAGCGAGTCCATCCGTGGATGCTCGACCGCCCCGTCCATGGGGCGGACGGTCGTCTCGCCAATCACCATGGCGCACCTTTTAGCATTTGCGTAGTCTGGGGGTTCAAATGGCGAGAGCTTGCATTTGATGATGGTTTTAAATTTTAGTTTTTTCAATGGAAAATATCGAGCAAGAATATCGCTTTGTTGTTCATGGCAAAGTTAATGTATTAATAATACTATTTTTGGGGTATCCGTTAATTTACATACCGTGCCAACCAGTTTCTCGTATATAAAGTCTCTTTTTTTACATAATAAAGTGATTGAAAAATCATCAGAATGGATGCTAAGTTTCTGGCCTATTCAAATTATTTATTCGGAATGTTCGAAACCTAACTATTTCTTGCTAGGTTTTTACGAGGAGTCTGGGTAATAAACTGTTATCTGTTTGGTGGAAAGATGGAATATAACGAAGTCAAAAGTAGCGAAATTCCGATAGACTTATTGCTCGAAGCAGACCCTTCAGAAGTTAACATTGCAACGTATTTATCTGATTCTTGGTGTTTTACTGCATCAGATAAAGGCCAAATACTTGGTGTTTGTGCCGTTAAATCTCAGAATTCGACTCTTGCTGAAATCTACAATGTTTCTGTGTACCCAGAGCATCAAGGCTGTGGTATAGGCTCTGAATTATTGAAATTTACTCTAGCAAATTTACCGATGAAAGGTATAAAAAGAGTTGAGCTTGGTACAGGTACATTTGGCTATCAACTGACATATTATCAACGTTTCGGCTTTCGCGTAGAGTCAGTGGTAAAGGACTATTTTCTACTCAACTATCCTGAACCTATTTTTGAAAATAGCATCCAGCATAAAGACATGTTAAGGCTTTACGTACTGATTTAGTTACTTAGATTACATGCGCTTCAAGAGGGACTGTCAACGTGTGGCGTTTTCAGTTCAAATTGGATGTTGAGAATTTAATAAGGCACCCATTGTTAAATTTGGTTACCCAGTATAGGTCGATGAGATTAGGCACAGTCATGGAAGTGACCGTCCGTGACAGGGATGTCACGGACGAGCATACACGGATGTACTTGCTGCGAGTCACTGGAATGACAGTGCTTAACCAAACTCCATCAAACAATCTAAAATCTAGATCCTCGTTCAAAGGTATTGGCCAGCAAATCATTCCCTTTATCGACCACCAATGAAAACGCCTGCGATTGCAGGCGTTTTTGTTTATTTCTATTCGCTTTGCTTTTACGCGCTAGAGCCTTAGAAAGCGGACTACTTTTTAATCCATTTGCCTTTGGCATCTTGCACATAGTTGCCTTTATCTGTGGCGGCTATGGCTTTTTCGCCTGCGAGTTTAGCAACATCGGCTGGGGATAGTTTGTTCTTCTTGGCGATGGTTTCGTAGTGGGCGCGACGTTTGTTATTTACGTCGTCCATCACGGCTTTGGCTTCGGGATTGGCTTGCACTAATCCTAAGTAGCCGTTGGCTTGTTCGCCTAAATAGCCCTGTGATTTAGCTTCTTGAAGTGACATAGCAAAGGCGCTTAGGCTTAAGAAGCTGAGGGTTAATAGCAATAATAACTTTGTTTTTAGTCGGATTGATTTCATGGTGATTCCTCAATTCTTATTTAATTAGAACAGCTTATCGTCTGACAGGAGTTGGTCTAATTCCTTATCTACTTTGATCCGTATCTCATGTTCAATTTTCACATTGAGATTGATAACGATAGGTTTATCTGGCGGTTCTATTTTGACTGTGGGCGTACAGCCCTGCAATGAGGCTAGGGCTACCAATGCGATAAGCGCGCTTCGGGTACCTATGCTAATTTGCTGTAATTGAATTATCTTCACTGAGGTTTCCTTGTTACTTCACTGATTTTTCGATTCTGTCCTGCAAGTCATTACCAATTTGCAGACTTCTAAATAATTGCAGCATGTTCTCTTCGTGGGAGTAATTCAAGTGGATAGGGCGTTCAATCCCTTCACCGCGGCCTTTTACTTCGACGAGTAGTTTAGCATCACCGGCTTGGTCCATATCAAAGCTGCTTGATAATTGGCTGTATTGTAAGTGTTCTAACGTCGAAAAGACAAAGTCTAGATACGGTTGGGATTGGCGCATCTGCTCAACGGCGGGGTTGCCCGAGATAGCGATGAGGCCGCCGGGTGCGCGCGCGGCTAATTGCCCGCCAGTGATCGACACTTTGCCGTTGATTAAATCGACGGGCAACACGCCATCGAATATGCCGTCGGCATAGATGCCAATTTGCGGTTGAATACGCAGGACCTCTTCTAGACTCATGGCCTGCAGTAACAGATAGGCATGGGATTTATCCTGCAATTTAAGATTAAATTCTGGCAGCAGAAACTGGCCGCTGAGCACTTTGCCTTTGGCGGTCATGGAAACATCGGTGTCACTTAAGCCTGTGAGTTGTTGTATCCAATTGTCGGGCAATTTCTCGGCATCTTTGCCAAGGGCGATATCGGCTTCCACTTCGATATCGGTCAGTGGGAAGCCTGGATCAAATAAGTTAAAGGTCATCAGCGTCTGCGGGCAATTGAGCTTACTGAGGCTGCTAAAATAGCCTTTATCCTGTGACTTGTTATGAGACTCTTTTTTATAAGATTGCCCCCAAGTAAACTCACATTGCGCTTGCAGTTTTCCCCCCTCAAAAATGATGTCTTTATAAAAGCCTTCAAGTTCTGTCATCGATTGAGTTATTTGCATGGCAAATTGGGTCTGATCGCGCTGTTGGGTTAAATTAAACTGCGCCTGTAATTGGTTATTACCTGTGACATTAAGCTCAGATGGTAAGGGTTGGGTTTGATTGAGCAAGGCTAGCGCCTCGGTCATGCTAGTGTTGACTACCCATTGGCCCGTTAACACTAAGGGATTGTTCGCGGTGGCAAGATTCAACTTGTGTTGGCTTTGCAGCTCAACAGTGCCCACTTGCCAATGCTCATCACCAAAGAGCGTATTATTTTTCCAATCTAAGCTTTGTGCCAGCGTTAACTTGTCCAGCTTAAGTACGGTTTCTTTGCGGCTGCGGCCTTTGCTGCTGAGCTGTTTTTCGATATTAAGCTGACTTGCTTGCCATGCGAGTTGATTACGCCAAGTGGTAGCGAGTATTGAGTCGAACAGCGCTTCGATATCGGGTTTAAGCTCAAATGACATGGCTTTTTGTAATGCAATCGAGAAATGGCCCGCATTCATATCGGTTTTCGTTATGATGCTAGTGCTAGCATTTTTATCCGCATTAGCCTCAGTGACGACATCATCTGTCACTAAAGTCTGTTTGGTCTGCGAAAAATACAATTGCTCCAGTGCTAAGGTTAAAGGCGGTATGGCAAGGGTTAACCTGTTTGCGGTATCAGATGTGGGCACTGAGCTTTGCGCTGGACTGGCTTTCTGAATGCTAGCGTTTTGAATACCAGAACTCTGAGTATGAGTGCTTTTTTGCGAGCTTATGTTCAGCGGCGCGAGGGCATTTATCGCGATACTACCAAGGCTAAACTCTGCATGTTTAGCCGCATTTTTATTTTGCATGCTAATACGCTTAAGCTCACCCACGGCGAACTGTAGCGTGTTGCCAGTATTTTGTTTTGTTGATTGAGTCAGTTCAGTCGATTTGGTAGCGGCAGTGATAAATTGCCAATCGGTTGAACTTGGCGTCTGAACTAAGTTAAATGTGCCTGCTGTCGTTAACTGACTATTATTCCAGCTATAGTCCTGCGGCGGATTTGCCCACAATTCAGATAATTGCATTGAGCCTGTTTGCCTCGTACTAAGGCGCCAATCTGTTTTGAAGGACAGTGCTTCGGTTGATTTTGTGATTTCAACATTGGCCAAATCGACTTGGGTATCTAGCTTACTGCCTAAGGTTTTAAGCTTCACTTGAGGAAGTTTAATCGAAAGGGGATTAGCCAAGTGCACATCTTGCGGAATTTGAGTCAGCGGATAGTGCAGGGCTTCAGGTAATGTCAGTGCGATTCCCACTGGTGTATCTGTACTTTTGAGCCCCGATAGTAGCTTAGCGATTTGACTTGCTAGCGGATCAGGCACTTGCTCAGCTATCGGTTGAGATACTGGTTCAGATACTGACTGAGATGAAGGCTTAGCCAGCGACTTATCGAGCAGTTGCATCAATCGCTGTTGCTGCTCTGTATTTGGACTCAGCGCTAAGCTAAAGGGCTCTAGTTTTAGGTCAAGTTCAGCTACATGTCCGGCAATTTTAAATGCTAACTCAGACTTAGGTGCAAGCTCGGGTTTAGGCGCAAGCTCTAGTGCAGCCAGTTGATTAAAGGTCAGCTTTGGATCGATTAATTGATGCTCACTGATAAGTTCGCCTGAGGTTAATGTAATACTGCTGTTGGATACCAATTGGCCTTGTAAATCAATTGCTAACGCTTGCCACTCTTTATCAAGCTCAGTTAACGGACTCAGTACACTGTCCTGCGCTTGCCTCAGGCTGATTTGATGCAAGCTCGCAAGCAGCGGCGCGAGTTGGATTTGACTCATGAGTTGCCATTTGTTGGTTTCGAGTGTGGCTTTAAGTGTGGCGATGCTTTCGCCTGCGTGACTAAACTCGCTGTTGATTTCCCCCGCGCCGCTGAGGCTCAACTTGTCCATCATCAAACGATAGACGGGTAAATCATTTTGGGTGTTGAGATGCTGGGCTTTGAGAATAAGACTGGTTTTTCCGATATCGATGAGTGGTAATGATTTGATATCTAAGGCCAATGCGGGGCCTTGTTCATCGATGGCATTTCGATTGGGTAAAAACAGTGATTGCCCTAACTCGACCTCAATATCACCTGTGGATATTTGGGTGATTTTTTGAGTGAGGTAAGAAGCTTGGCTGAACTGTTTAAGTTCGGCAAAACTCTGTGGCCAGTCAAGTTTTAGCTGAATATTCAGATCATTAAGCTTGATATGGCTATCATGCACCCTCAGATTGGCAGAAGTAATTCGCCAATGTTCTAACTGACTTTTCCCTAATTCAATGTCAATCAGTTCGCTGTCCATACCTGTGAGGGCAAAATTTGCCGCCCGTATGATGAGTTGTTCAGCCTGGGTATTCACAATCCAAACAGTTAACGCCACGCCCGCCAAGATGCCCGTTAAGCTGGTCGCCAATAAGGTCTTTTTCAGGGGGAATTTACGGCGATTTTGTGCAGCAACATGAGTATCCGTTCCAGAACCTAAAGCACCACTGCGAGGGCCAGCGGATATCTGCGTTGCCTCGTGTTGAGGTGCCTTGCTATCAGAGGCATTGCCACGGCTTGGCTTGTTGTGGATTGGCATTGGGTTTGATATTTATCCTTATTGACTGAGCCCTGATCAAACTCGTGCCTTAGCAGTGCAAAAATACACGAATGTGTATATTTCATTGGCACTTTTATTTTGTTCGTTACTTCGGAACTTTTATATCGCGCACGAGCACTTGAGGCAGTTTAACACTCAAGGGCTTAGCTGACTAATGTGAAAGGATCATTGAATAGACAAGCGCCTGCTGTCAATAGTTGAGGTTTTACAGGCTCTTGTACTTAATCTTTTATTCGAGCTAGCTAACTTTTGGTTAACTCACTCTTGGTGAGTGAATTGCGGCTAGCTAAATATCTGGGCGGCGATCACCACAATTCCGCAAAGTGTGGCGAGCATTAAGGCTAACTTGCCGCCCGCAACGCGGTAACCTGTCTGCATATTGGCAGCGTCCCTTGTCTGGCGTTGTGTCCACACCATGGCCACAGGTAAAAAGATGGCGAGGATCACCAGCGCAATCGCCGCGTAACCCAGCGCTGTGATAAAACCTTGAGGGTAGAAGAGGGCAAAACCTAAGGGCGGTAAAAAGGTGATAGCCGCGGTTAAACTTCGACCTGTTGCATTATCTTCTTGCCTTAAGCTTGAGGCCATAAAATCGAACAAACCTAAACTCACCCCTAAAAACGAGGTCGCAAGGGCGAGATCGGCAAATAGACTTATAGCGCTACTTAAGTATTCACTGTGCAGTACACTTGCCAGTTGATTGATAAAGCTCGATAAACTCTGGTTTTCGAGCAATTGACTTTGGTTCAATACGCCTTGACTGCCCAGTTGCCACAAAAGGTAAATCACTAATGGCAAAGCCGAGCCAAACAACATGATCCTTCGCAGGGCTTTGACTTCAACGCCCAAGTAGCGCACCACTGAGGGAATCGAACCGTGAAAACCAAAGGAGGTAAAAATCACCGGAATAGCCGTGATAATCAAACCTTGGTTAAGTGGGAGTTCGAGCAAATGTGGGCTTTCTACCTGCGGCAGTAACAAGGCCAACATAAGCAGTAATGCCAATAGCTTAAGGGCAAACAAACCGCGATTGATAAGGTCCACACAGTGAGTTCCCATGCCCACAATCGCCCCAATCAGCAGGGTAAACAGGATGGCGCCAGCCTGTGGTGGCAAACTTAGCCCTAGCCAAGTGCTCAGCTTTTGGTTCACTTGCTCACCGCCACCAGCAATGTAGGCGGCGCAAAGGGCGTAAAGTAAAAACATCAAGGCGCTATTGGCGATCAACTGGCCCTTACGACCTAATAAGCGTTGCGCCAAGTGATTAAGGCTGGCATCGCTGGGGGCGAATTGATGGATTTCTACCATTAGCAACGCCGTGTAGGCCATTAGCGCCCACAGGATGAGCATAATGGCGGAGGACGTGCCAAAACCAAGTCCCGCCGATGCGATAGGCAAAGCCAGCATACCCGCGCCGATTGTGGTGCCGGCGATAAGCAGTAAACTGCCGAAAATTTTATTCTGTGTCATAACATAATCTCAAAAGCGTGTCGCAAGAAAAAGAGATAAAGACTTGATCCTAAAGCAACTGTCTTAAAGGATTTTGATGCGATTCAATGATGAAATGATTCAAGCACAAAATGATTTAAGCAAATGAGACAGTGGCGCTCAGCGGATCCGAAAGGATATGGCCACAATGGAAGGTCAGGCGAGGTGCCTATCTATGCCATTGCGGCTACAGATAGGGAGTATAAAAGGGTGTGAAACACATAAAACTTGCCTTAGCGTGTGTTGAGTAAAAACGGATAAGTGTTTTGATGCTTTGCCTTAATAACCTAACGGCAACGGAGGTTACCATAGGGAACTGAACTGTACTTGTCAACCATTACAACAGTATTTTGATTATTTTTTGTCACAGGATTAAGGCGCAAGATATTCATTGATCACATTGCGGCAATGGCACTTGAGGGAATCGCGCGATAAAAAATGCCGCCGACTTGATTTAAGCGGGCGGCATTTTTAGCGGTAAAATCGATAGTAAGACATCAGGAACAGTAAGCAGATTATGCTTTGCTCTCTAGCGCCTTTTCATGTCTTGCCAGCAAATTTGCTGTGATGTCACTGAGGCTTAAGTTTTGATCTTCAAGCAATACCAGCAAGTGATAGATAAGATCTGAGGCTTCGTTAACTAGCTCTTCTTTATCGTGGGTCGCAGCGGCAAGGGCGGTTTCAAGACCTTCTTCCCCGACCTTTTGGGCGATACGTTTCGTGCCGCGCGCAAACAAAGACGCCGTGTAGCTGGAATCGGCACTTTGCCCTTTACGCGAGGTGATTAAGCTGGCGAGGTTGTTCAAAAATGGGTGAGCATTGTCATCTAACCAGCAACTTTCGGTGCCTTTGTGGCAGGTTGGGCCGTTGGGGATCACTTGAACTAACAGGCTGTCGTTATCGCAGTCTTTATCGATAGCCACCAATTTTAGCGTATTGCCTGAGGTTTCACCCTTAGTCCACAAACGCTGTTTTGAGCGGCTGAAAAAGGTCACATCACCTGTGCTTAAGGTTTTTTCCAGCGCGGCCTTATCCATATAACCGAGCATTAATACCTTGCCCGATAAGTGATTTTGGATAACGGCAGGAATGAGCCCATCCTGTTTGTTCCAATCCAGCTCATTAACTTGAACAGGGCTAAAATCCGACTTAGTGTTTGTTTGCGTTGACATAGTATTCACTCTGAATCTGTTTGTAGAACCTAGAACCTAGAACCTAGAACCTAGAACCTAGAACCTAGAACCTAGAACCTAGAACCTAGAACCTAGAACCGCTCTAGCGTCTAATCGCGATCCCTTCGGCCGCTAAATAGGCTTTTAATTCACCGATGTTGATAATCGCCTTGTGGAATACGCTCGCCGCCAGCGCCGCATCGACCTTAGCTTCAATAAATACATCGCGAAAATGCACCATAGTCCCTGCACCGCCAGAGGCAATTAAAGGTACGTCACAGATGGCACGAACAAGACTTAACTGCTTGATATCATAGCCGCCGCGCACGCCATCTTGGTTCATCACATTGAGCACGATTTCACCACAACCTCGTTTCTGTACTTCTTCAACCCAGTCTTGGGTGAACCACTGCGTATCCTTAGTTGCCGCTTCATCGCCGGTAAATTGCTTTACCTTATAGCTGTTGCTGGTGGCATCGAAAAAGGAGTCGATACCAATCACGATACACTGGCGGCCGAACTCGTCCTGCAGGCGCGAGATCAGACTCGGATCAGTTAAGGCGGGCGAGTTAATCGAAATCTTATCCGCCCCAAAGGCTAATAATTCACGGGCTTGGCTAATGGTTTTAATGCCACCTGCCACGCAGAAGGGAATATCAATCTGCTCTGCCACGCGGCTCACCCACGATTTATCGACCACACGTTCGTGGGCGCTGGCGGTAATGTCATAAAATACTAGCTCATCGGCGCCTTCTTCGGCATAACGCGCGGCTAACGGGACGATATCGCCGACAATTTCGTGGTTACGGAACTGCACGCCTTTCACTACTTTAGCGTCTTTTACATCTAAACAGGGGACTAGTCGTTTGGCCAGCATTGGATTGCCTCCGCCACGTTAAACTGATTGATAAGCAAGGCTTTACCTATGATGATGCCCGCAGCGCCGCTGTCACGCACGGCGCTCACATCATCAAGAGTCGCAATACCGCCAGAGGCTTGCCAAGCGATGTTGGGGAAGCTTGCTGCAATTTCTTGATAAAGCGCGGTATTGGCGCCCGTTAAGGTGCCATCACGGCTAATGTCAGTCACTAGCGCATGCTTTAAGCCAACCGCGCTAAAGGTTTCTACGAGGGATTCTAAACTCTTACCGCCGCCACTTTGCCAACCGGATACGGCGACCATTTTCTCACCGCTCTGGTTGATATTGACATCGAGCGCGAGGCAAATCGCTTCGCTGCCGTATTTGATAAACCACTCTTTAACTAACTCAGGTTCTTTCACCGCCAGTGAGCCAATCACCACGCGTTTTACACCGATAGCTAATAATTCAGTGACTTGTTCTTCAGTACGAATACCGCCGCCCACTTGAATGTTAGCGTTTAGTCCCGCCACTAATTCACTGATAAGGCGAGTTTGGCGTTTCGCGGGATCTTTCGCGCCTGTTAAATCAACGATATGCAACCACTTAGCGCCTTGTGCCTCGTAGGATTGCAGCTGCGCCAAAGGACTTAAATCAAAGGTGGTCTGCTGGCCGTAATCGCCTTGATAAAGGCGGACGACATTGCCATCAATTAAATCAATCGCAGGAATAATCATAAGCTCATATCCTTGATTGATTTGTTTATAAGTAATTTATTAATAAATACTTTTTTAATGAGTAATTTATTCATTGGTCAGCCTTCTTTACACCAGATTGGCCATCAGCAGAGTTGCTTTGCAGCGCTTCGTTCATCAGAGCTTCGTTCATCTGTAACTCGTCCATCAGCAAAAAGTTACGCAGAATTTGCGCGCCCACGGCGGCACTTTTCTCGGGGTGGAACTGCACGCCCATAAAGTTGCCTTTGCCGATGGCGGCGCTAAAGCCTTCACCATAGGAACATTGGGCTAAGGTAAATTCACTCAACGGCGCGCGGTAACTGTGGACGAAATACACATAACTGCCATCTTCAATGTCCGTAAACAGCGGGTGAACGTTAGGGATTTTGGCTCCTTGTGAGTTTGTCGTAAGCTTAAGTTGGTTCCAGCCCATGTGCGGCAAAGGTAGGCTTTCAGCTTTGAGTAACTGCGTATCCAGCTCGCAAATGTCGATTGGGATTATGCCTAAGCACTCGCAATCTTGACCTTTTCCGCCGCGCTCCTTAGAAATTGCCGCCAACATTTGCATGCCAAGGCACACACCTAGCACAGGTTGAGTCAGGCCTTGAATGAGTTCGACCAAGCCTTTTTCATGTAAGGACGCCATGGCGGCTCCCGCCGTACCCACACCCGGCAGCACCACACGTTTTGCCGCTTTGATTTTGGCTTTATCGTCTGTGACCAACACCTTAGCGCCTAAACGCTCGAAGGCGAAACGTACTGAGTTTAAATTGGCGCAGCCCGTGTCTATGATGACGGTTTCAGCATCTGGTGATGCATTTGCTGTTAATTGTCGGCTAGCTGTTAATTGCTGACCAGCTGTTAATAGAGTGTCTTGTTGCATCCTAACCTCTTAAACGATTTATGCTGATGCCTTAAAGCACGCCTTTGCTCGATGGCAGAATATCGCCTTCGACTTTAACCGCTTGGCGCAGCGCGCGGCCGAGCACTTTAAACATGGCTTCAACCTTGTGGTGATCGTTATCGCCCTGCGTCGACACATGCAGCGTACAGCGCAGGCCATCGGCAAAGGATCGGAAGAAGTGCGGCACCATTTCAGTGGCCATTTCGCCCACATGCTCGCGTTCAAAATCGGCCGAGAATTTGATAAAAGGGCGGCCAGAGATATCCAGCAGACACTCACCCTTAGCTTCATCCATTGGCAGACTAAAGCCAAAACGGGCAATGCCGCGTTTGTCTCCAAGCGCTTGGCGCAGGGCATCACCTATGGCCAGTGCCGTGTCTTCGATGCTGTGGTGATCGTCGATTTCCAGATCGCCATCGACTTTCACATCCATTCTAAAATTACCGTGGGTGGCAATTTGATCGAGCATGTGGTCGAAAAAGCCAATGCCAGTGTCGATTTTGCCTTTAACGGGGCTGTCGAGATCAACAGTCACACGAATGTCGGTTTCTTTGGTGGTACGTACGACCGTGGCTGTGCGGCCTTTATTGAGCAGCGCATCGGCGATGGCGTTCCAACCTAAAGTGTCGCGTTGATATTTCAGGCTTTTAATGCCCATGGCATTGCCCAGCTCCACATCGGTTTCGCGATCGCCAATCACCGCTGATTGGGTGAAATCGATACAGCCTTGGGTGAGATAGTCTTTCACTAGCCCAAGCTTAGGCTTACGGCAGCTGCAATTTTCATCGTTAAAGTGCGGGCAAATCACCACATCTTCGAAGTTCACCCCTTGGCTTTTGAGGATTTGCATCATCATATTGTGGGGCGCGTCGAAATCTTCCTGCGGGAAAGACGGTGTGCCAAGGCCGTCTTGATTGCTGACCATGACTAAGCGAAACCCTGCCTTTTGCAGACGTAGCAAAGCGGGGATCACCTGTGGCTCAAACACTAATTTAGCCAGACTATCGACCTGTTTGTCGGTGACGGGTTCTTCAATTAAGGTGCCATCGCGGTCGATAAACAGAATTTTTTGTGCAACATTCGGGACAAATTGTGGGTTCATGGCTCTACCTTCAAATTCAATTCGTTTAGCTAATGCTTAAGCTGATTTAACTTTCAGCGTTGCATTCGCTTTTTATTAGTTTTTTATGATCAGAGATTTATTATCAGTGACTTATCATTCATTTTCTGATGGCTGCTCAGTGCGTTGCGATTCAAATAAATTCACTAACACATCGGTATCCGCCTTTGAACTAAAGCTAAAACGGATGGCCTTAGCAAGCCTTGGGTCTTTGTAGGCGCGGGCGACAACACCGCTGCCTTGCAGTAACGCAGCTACCTTGGCGACATCATCAAATTCAGCCAGCACATAATTGCCGTTAGGTTTGAGCACGCGGGCGCGGGACTCTGAACTATTCGATTTTGAACAATAAGCGCTGATCGCCGCTGTGAGTCTGGCGCCTTGCTCATTTAATTCAGCAACTTGCACTTTCATTCTTGCAACGCCAGCGCTTGATAGCGCCTGTGTGGCGACTTCACTCACGGGTAGCGGCACAGGATAGGGCGCAATCACGCGCATAATGATTTCGACTACGGCCTCGTTTGCTAGCATAAAACCACAACGTGCGCCGGCGAGTGCAAAGGCTTTTGATAGGGTGCGCAGTACCACTAGATTCGGATAGCTTTCCAGTAAATCCGCCACACTGTATTCGGGGCAAAACTCAATATAGGCTTCGTCGATGACTACAAGCGCGTCGGGCAGGACTTTGATTGCTTGCTCGATAATGGCTTTGTCGATCACTGTGCCCGTCGGATTATTGGGATTGCAGATAAACACCAGTTTTGCGCCGCGAACGTCCTCGGCATAGCTTGACGGCAAGCCATATTCCGCGCTGAGATTTAATGCTTTAACGTCCACATTAAAGGTGTTCGCGCTGATGGCATACATGCCGTACGTCGGGCCAAAGCAGGCGATGCTGTCGATGCCAGGTATACAAAAGGCGCGAATTAACAGTTCAATCGCTTCATCGGCGCCGCGGCTGGCAACTATCTTGCTGGTGCTCACGCCGCTGTAGTTGCTGTAGGCACTGATAAGCTGCGGCGGTTGGCATTCTGGGTAACGATTCAATTTTGATAAATCGAGCGCTGCCGTATCGACATTATTGAAGGGCGATTCGTTGGCATTGATCCAAATATCACCACGACCGCCCAGTCTGCGGGCACTCTGGTAGGGCGTTAAATCCAGTAATTCAGGGCGCGCTAGGCGCTCAGCTAACGTTAGCGGCGCCGGTGCTAACGTCGATGCTAATGCTACGGGTTCTGTTGTCTTTTCCATGCTGCTCACTTGGCTCATTTTCTTCACTCAGCTCTATTTTCAATTACTTAAGGTTAAGCGGGTCATTTCTCTAGGCTAGCTAGGCGAATGGCGACGGCATTTTTGTGCGCATCGAGCAATTCGTTACTGGCTAACGTCATGACCGCTTGCCCCAATCCGATTAAGCCCTTAGCACTGAGTTCCTGCACGGTAAAGCGGCGGCTAAAGTCGGCTAATGACAGGCTCGACACGGCGCGGCTGTAACCGTAAGTCGGCAGCACGTGGTTGGTGCCACTGGCATAATCGCCAACAGATTCAGGTGTATAAGCGCCTAAAAATACCGAGCCCGCGGCGCGAATGTTTTTCAGCACCTCACGGGGAAAGCGCGTTTGAATGATCAAGTGCTCAGGCCCATATTGATTAGAAACCTGCGCGGCTTGCAGCATATCGTCCACAACAAAAGTGCGACTGCTCAGTAGTGCCGTTGTAGCTATATCACAACGCGGCAGGGCAGCGAGTTGTCTTGTTAGTGCATCATTCACGCCATCGGCGATAGCTTGCGAATCCGTTACTAAAATCACTTGTGAATCAGGGCCGTGCTCAGCTTGTGAAAGCAAATCGGCGGCGATAAATTCGCAATTGGCGTCGCTATCGGCAATCACCAACACCTCAGAAGGACCAGCCGGCATATCGATACACACAGTGCAGCGGCCATCCTGTGACACTAAGCGTTTAGCTTCAGTCACGTAGCGATTACCTGGGCCAAAAATCTTATCGACCGTGGGAATCGTTTCTGTGCCAAAGGCCAGTGCCGCAATGGCCTGCGCGCCACCCACTTGATAAATTTCAGTGATCCCGCAGGCATTGGCGGCATAGATAATGGCATCGTTGATCGGCGGTGGGCTGACCAATACTCTTTGTTCGCAGCCGGCGATCTTGGCGGGCAGGGCGAGCATCATCACGGTAGAAATTAATGGCGCGCTGCCACCGGGGATATATAAACCCACTTTTTCAATCGGTTCGCTACGTAGCTCGCAGCGTACTCCCGCCTCGGTTTCCATATCAATCGGACGAAATTGCTGGGCGCTGTGAAACACATCTATATTCGCCATGGCTTTGGCGATCGCTGCTTTCAGCTCTGGTGATACCCGTGCGCTTGCTGCAGCAATCTCGGCTTCACCCATGCGCAGCTCGCCACTTCCTTGTCCATTTAAATCTCTGGTCGCGCTATTGAAGCCATCAAACTTTTGATTAAATTCGGCAATGGCGGCATCACCCCGCGTTGCCACCGCATCGATAATGGCGCGAACGCTTTGCTCTAAGCCGCTGTCACCAATTAAAGGCGAGCGTTTCAGCGCCGTTTTCTGCTCGGTGGTTGATAAGGTTGACCAAGTTAGGATTTCCATACATTACCCCATCATTTTTTCGATTGGCATTACCAGAATAGAGCTGGCACCGAGTGCGGTCAGCTGTTCCATGGTATCCCAGAACAAATCTTCGGTACTGACGGCGTGGATAGCAACGCGGTTAGTATCATCATTTAATGGCAATACGGTTGGGTTTTCAGCGCCGGGCAGCAGGGCGACGATTTGATCTAAGGTTTCGGTTGGCGCGTGTAGCAGGATGTACTTGCTCTCACGGGCGCGGATAACGCCGTTGACGCGGGACAGAATTTTGTCGATGAGTGCTTGTTTAGTCGGCGATTGGGTTTGGGTCGATTGAATGATGCAGGCCATAGAGCGGTAAATCACTTCGGTTTCGTATAAGCCGTTGGCCTCTAAGGTGGCGCCCGTCGACACGAGATCACAAATCCCATCGGCAAGGCCGGCACGCGGGGCGACTTCAACCGAGCCTTTTAACATACAGTCGCGATAAGTTATGCCTTTTTGTTGCATAAAACGACGTAGCAGGTTCGGGTAAGACGTGGCGATGCGTAACCCTTCTAACGAGGAGGCATCGGCGTAACTGAATTCTGTTGGTACGGCTAACGAGAGGCGACATGATCCGAAATCTAACTGACGCAGTTTTAGGCACTCTGCGGGTTTGTTCAGGGTTTGACGCTCGATTTGTTCCTCTTCGAGCACGTTTTCACCGATGATCCCCATATCAACCACGCCGTCCATCACCAATCCTGGAATATCGTCATCACGAACGCGCAGTAAATCGATAGGCATATTGTCAGCGTGAGCGATAAGACGTTGTTCATTAATGGAAAATTTAACACCACAGCTTTTTAGCAGTTGCTGAGAGTCAGTAGAAAGACGGCCAGATTTTTGGATGGCGATGCGTAAACGGTTCGATTCAGTCATAGTGTTATCTCGCTCAAAAGTATCAAAATTAAAAGATTCAAAAAGTGTTGTTTAATCGGTTTAATACGCCCTGCCATTCAATGGGCCCTAGCTAAGAAATCTAGCTAACGTATTGATAATTTATTAAATATCTAAAAGTTTTTTATTTAAATTAAAACCGAAATTAACGCCTAAATGCAAAAACCCCCGGAATTCCTTCCAGGGGTTTATGATCATCTTGAATCAGTCCGCCAGAAGGATATAGTCCTCCGGCAGTGAGCGTCCGAAGGCTACCGCATATGGTGGTGATGGTGTTGGATAGCGTTCAGTAGTGGGCTCATTTTACTCTCTCGGTATTTAACTTTATTGGCTTAACTGCTCGAAATACAGTGAAGCGTTGAATTCGTTGTTACGGACGTCTATCCGTATAAGTGGATTTAAACTAACCGCTTTTATGAGCCTTTGCAACAGCTAATTTGAATTAAATGAGAATATTTATGCGTTTTTGTGAAAGGCAGAAGGTTATCGTTAAATAAAGTTATTGAGCATTTTTGTTGGGTGGATGTTGAAAGTAGATGGAAATGTGTTGGAAGTCGTGCAGGGGAACTGTAACTTGAGTTGTGAGCATTTGCTGATATTCATTAATACAGGCTTGCCATGGTGTTCACTCACCGACTCGCAGCTAGTCCGTCCTTGGATGCTCGACCGCCCCGTCCATGGGGCGGACGGTCGTCTCGCGAATCACCATGGCCTACCTTTTTAGCATTAGCATAAACTGTAGGTTTTAAGGAGACACGCAGCACGCTTTTGGACAAAAGCGCGGAAGATCTATTACTCACAATCGTCTAGTTCACATTACGATAAGTATGGCGAAGGTCAAAAAACGTAGAAATTGCTGAGGTCAATTCTAACTAGATGGCCAAATTAACCGTACTACTACAAACAATGGGTGGCTTAGAAAAACTTGAATAACATGGATTGTTAGATGTGTTCATTTATGATGAAAGTATAAAACGGAGTAGTTTCATCCTCGATTAACTCACGTACTGAATTAAGCTGTAATCGTTTTGATACCGCTTTAAAAAAGCGCAAAGCCAGTTCATTTTCTTTGAATGTAGCGACCAGTATCGGTGTGCTAATCTGCTCAAATATTTGACGGACTACTTCGAGCGCAATCCAACCACCGCGATATTTAGGAAGAATAAAGAGGTCAGCCAGTTCCCAGATAAGCCTTTTTTCATCTTCAACCGATTCTAGTAGAACAAAGCCTACCAATACTTCATTTACCCAAATGAGGTAGGCTTTTGCCTCTTGTGAGTTAACATAGGATTCAAGATCTGAGGCTGTAGAGCCATCATATAACCCATCAATGCCTATATCTTCTTTACTCCAAGATGTTGAATCAAAATAATAAAGTTGGAGCAGACGTTGTAGCGTTGTGGTGTCACTTGTTTTTAAATTGATAAGACTAACGTTTGACATCATTCATCCTGATTACCTGCGTTTTAGTATTGATGCTTGGGCACTGAAACATCCTGTTATCGAGCGTATATAATGGTATAGAGTTTTGCTTTGCTGAGGTAGCTTATTTATTTCAAATGGTTAGTGGCAGGCTGAAATCGACAGAAGTTTGCGAACCGTTATAGCTAGCGCACATGCTTTGGCGGATGCTAGCAAATACCGACGTTTAAATTGGTGTTAATTACGCGGCTAACTTGTAGTCTTATCTCAAATCAGCATAATGCTTCGAGCTGTTAAGCTTAACGCTATTGTTTACGGCAGTGGCATGCGGTACTAACCATTGTTTGTGCTTAAAAGTTTCACTATGCATTCGCTCAGTAATTTATTGTGTGGACTTGCAGTACTGTTTTCACTGACGTTCCTAACACCTTGATAAAGGATTGATTCTCCCTTTGACTCGCTCCCGCCAACCGACATCAAAGCATGTTTCCTCTAAAGAAACCGTCGCTAAGCCTTCTGCTTTAAAAGGCACCGCTACGGTGAGTCGACTCGCGTCCGAAGTGCAACGCGCATTTTTGCCCGATGGAGTATTGTCTAAATATATTCAAGGATTTAGTGCGCGAACAAGCCAAATGCAAATGGCACAGGAAGTGAGTGAGGCGATAGCGGTGAAGGGTAATGTGGTGATTGAGGCAGGCACGGGTGTAGGTAAAACCTTTGCGTATTTGATCCCCGCGATATTGAGCGGTAAGCAAGTCATCGTCAGTACGGGCAGTAAAAACTTGCAAGAGCAGTTGTTTTTTAAAGACTTACCCGCGCTGGTCGCCATGTTGGGGATTGAGCCTAAACTGGCTCTACTAAAGGGCCGCAATAATTATCTGTGCCAGTGGCGACTCGATAAGCAAATGAGCGAGGCGACGCATATCGATGCGCGTTTGTTGGATGATTTGTTGAAAATCAATCAGTGGGCGAGCACCTGTAAAGATGGTGATATTGGCGGTTTAACCTCAGTGCCTGAGAATTCTTCGGCGCTGCCACTTGTGGTCAGCACTAAGGAAAGCTGTATTGGTAAGCGCTGCGATTTTTACGATGCCTGCTTTACCCGCAAGGCGCGCAGCCGTGCCATGGATGCCAAAATTATTGTGGTTAACCACCATTTATTTTTCGCCGATAGCGTACTGAAAGACACGGGCTTTGCCGAGTTATTACCCGATCCTGATGTGGTGATTTTCGATGAAGCGCATTTATTACCCGATATTTGCGTTAACTATTTTGGCCAGCAATGTTCGAGTCGTACTATCGATGATTTCATTCAAAAGCTACTCGCTATTTATCAGACCGAACTCAGTGATACGGGGCAACTCGCCCAATTTTGCCAGCGTTGCCTCGCTAAATTAAGTGATTGGCATAATCAGTTATATTCCTGCGGCGAATCCGATTGGCGTTTAGTGCTGGGCAATAAAGCGCTCGCGGCGGCGTCATGGGATTTGTTAGCGGAATTAATTGCGCTGCAGAATTTATTAATGGCCCATATTGGCCGCAGTGAATTGTTAGATGATATCGCCATTAAGTTGGCTGAGCTGAATAATAAGCTCAGTGTGTTTTTTAACTGTGATAATAATTTGGCGGCCTACAGCATCGAATTTGGTAGTCGCTTTGTGGTGCTGCGAATTTCACCAATCAATATTGCCCGTGAGTGCCAACAGTTATTTGTGCCCGAAACCAGCTGGATATTTACCTCGGCAACTTTGCAGGTTAACCGCAGTCTTGTTCATTTTGCCCGAGAAATGGGTATCGTTGATGCGCAGCAAAGCATTCTCGACAGTCCCTTCGATTATCCCCGCCAAGCGGTATTTTGTGTGCCTAGACAACTTGGGAGCGTGACCAATCAACAGCAAGCGTTAAAGCAGCTGGTGGATGTGTGCGTGCAAGCGATAGATGCGGCGCAGGGACGGACTTTTATTTTATTTACCAGCCATAAGATGCTCGAACAAGCGGCGCTGGCATTGCGAACTCGCACTCAGTATCCGCTGTTGGTACAAGGCCAAGCGGGTAAACAGAGTCTGCTGACTAAGTTTCGCCAACTCGGCAATGCGGTATTGCTCGGCACCAGTAGTTTTTGGGAAGGGGTGGATGTGCGCGGTAAATTGTTAAGCTGCGTGATTATCGACAAATTACCTTTTGTGTCGCCCGATGAGCCCCTGTATCGCGCCCGAGCTGACAATGTGAGTCGTCAGGGACTCGATCCTTTTACTGAAGTGTCGTTACCGCAGGCGATTATTACGCTGAAACAAGGTGTTGGCCGTCTTATTCGCGATGAAAAAGATCGCGGTGTGCTGATCCTTTGCGATAATCGCATTGTGAATCGCTACTATGGCCAAGCTTTTTTAAACTCGCTGCCACCGATGGCGCGCACCCGTGACCTAGAAAAGGCATTGGCGTTTTTGAGAACAATCCCCTGAGAGTCGTCTATGGCTTACCTAGCATACGTAAACTTGTCCTATTTGCCGGATATGGAATTCTGAGCTAAGTATTGAGCCGTTACACATATTGTAAGGATATAAAAACGTAGGTAAAAATTGCCACCTGTGAGCAATAGATGGCAAACACCCTTGGAGGTTGGGTCAAGTGGCATCCTGCCTAATGGTTCCATTCAAAATAAATAATTCTTCGGCCTTTGGTTTTAGATTTTTAGTGAATTAATGGCATTCTTTGCAAGCATCTGCTGGTGCTTTTTCTTGATGAGCGATATGGCAATTGGTGCATGTTAAAACGCCATCATGTTTAGTATGAGCTTCACCTGCGAGAGTTTTCATTTCTCCATGGCATGATACACATTGCTGATTTTCAAAAACATAATCTGCTGAAGGTTTTTTATCTTTATGGCAGGATTCACAGTCAGATCTTTCAGAATGACTGTCGGCAAGTGATACCGCCATTAAATTAGTTGAAAAGCACAGTGCGCACATTAGCATCATCTTTTTAAGCATGTTATTTTCCTTTTTTATTGTTGGTTAAATCATCATTCTGAAGCGAGTAAATCACATATCTAGCTATGAAATATGTAACTTGAAGTTGGAACTGTATTTTTCTCGC
>NZ_JBHFFD010000028.1:0-2020 GCF_043359565.1 Shewanella sp. S23-S33
CCGGCAACGGGTGCGCTATCTGCCGGGGCTGGAGTTGCGTCAAACCGAGCAGACGCTCACGGGCGCCACCACGTCGACGCCCGTCGAGCGCCTGCAGGTACTCTGTCTTGGTGCGGCCGGCCGCCAAACTGTGCGGGTGTTGCATTGGGAGTTGGGCCAGCCGGAAACGATCGCGAATGATCAGTGGCGGGTCAGCTTGAATGACCAGATAGGCTCATCAATGCTTGAGCTCGATGCGCAGGCCGACATCCTGAGTTGGGAGGAGTACTACCCGTACGGCGGCACCGCGGTGTGGTCTGCGCGCAGCGACATCGATGCGAAGTACAAGACGGTGCGCTACTCGGGCAAGGAGCGCGACGCCACCGGCCTGTATTACTACGGTTTCCGTTATTACGCGCCGTGGTTAGGGCGTTGGATCAATCCCGATCCGGCCGGCACCGTTGATGGGCTTAACCTGTTTTGTATGGTTGGGAATAACCCCATTACGTTTTTTGATGTGGCAGGTTTGCTCCCTAAGAGTCATACCGACAATTCAAAGGAAGCTAAAAAACAAAGAGCCGAAGCTAGGGGCCCTATGAAGAATGCTTTACATTTTGTGACCAAAAGAGTGCGCGAAAGAGTGATAAAACCTAAAGGATCTGATAGGCAGCCACTCCTAATTGACCCACAAGTCAACAGTGAAAGCTCTACTAGCGGAGGTGCACAAGCCTTTGACAATAGTTCACAAGCCTTAGACAATAGTTCGGTAAGTGGAGACATACAAGCTATTGGCGGAAATTTAGAGAATAAGGCCTTCACCGCTGACCAGAGCAGAAAGATTGAGGAACATTTCAATAAGAGAGAAGAGTTCCTGCGTATAAGTACGTTACCAAAATTCGAAGCTACTTCAAAAGATAAGAATGCAGTAGAAGTAGCCACTGTACTTGGGCCCATGAGACAACTAGTACAAGGCGCATTAGGATTTCTTCTCGAAAACGATTTATTTGATAATAAATTTGTAGAGGAAATAGGTCAAACTGGTCAGTATATTCATCATATAGCGAATAACGGTAGATTTTTTACAGATTCCGCAACCGATCATGACCGGGAACTATTTAGAAATGCTATAGATTTTTATTTTCAAGAGAATTCAGCTACAGGAATCCAGTTTATGCAAGACTTGGTAATAGGTGACTTGTCCTCTAATCAGCCGATAGCTGATATGCCATCAACAAATACGAGCGCTGGGGGATGGTGGCAATGGCTGAAAAGTAAAGTTTCTGCCCTTTGGCAAAGTCTTCGCAGCTTTTTTGGGCAAAGATCTTCAGTTTACCAGCCAATATGACCCTGTACATTGGTTCTTGATCAAGCACAGGACACATGGATTATTCGTAACTCAGATCCGTTCACTAATGGGGAACAATACTATCCCTGGTTTACAGTGGCTGAAGACGTGCCTAGTTTGTGCCCGATATTGAAAACTTAACTCACTACTTTGCTTTTGGCATATTTTTGAGTTGAAAAATTTGCCGCGCCATAGGCATTCCGCAAGCTCAGGCAGCAACTTGGGCTGGGGTGATGGTTTGCCACGTCGCGAACGGGAAATGGTCACCGCGCTCGGTTATGTCCGGCGCAATAGCTATTACCCGTGGTTTACGGTTGCCGAAGATCTGAACGATACTCTGCATGAGGTACTAGAACTATGAGCACTTTTTCCGATGCGGCGACCGCACGGCGCTGCGCAGGCACGCCGACGGTCACAGTAGTCGACAACCGCGGCCTTGCCGTGCGCGCCATTCAGTACAACCGCGCTACAGAAGAGGAGATGCTTGATATGCTGATCGCACAGCAAGTTTGGTCCGTGCGCGGTCAGCTTGCCGCCAGCATCGACCCTCGGCTGTTCGATGCACAGCAGGTCGACCCCTCCGTGCAGCCTAATTTCCGCTACCTCCGCTCGCTATCCGGTCAACCGCTGTCCATCCACAGCCAAGATGCCGGTGCCCGCTGCGCGCTATTCGACGCCGAGCGCGGCCTAGTCTGG
>NZ_JBHFFD010000029.1:0-65932 GCF_043359565.1 Shewanella sp. S23-S33
CCTAAGCGCCCTTATTAATGTCATCACAATCGCTTACAGATAGTAATCCTTCAGCGGTGGGAAACCGTTAAAGCATACTGCTGAATACGTCGTCGTATAAGCCCCTGCGGTTAACCAATACATACGATCGCCAATGGCTAAGTCATTTGGTAAGCCATAGCTATAGTGCTCATACATGATATCTGCACTGTCACAGGTTGGGCCGGCAATCACGCATTTATCCAGCTCGCCTTGACGCTCAGTATAAATCGGGAACTTAATCGCCTCGTCCATCGTTTCAATCAAGCCAGAGAATTTACCCACATCGGTAAACACCCAACGCTCTAACGCTGTGTAAGATTTTTTGCTGATCAGCACCACTTCAGACACTAAAATCCCCGCGTTAGAGATCAACGAACGACCTGGTTCCAAAATAATTTGTGGTAAATCATCACCAAAATCTTCCTTCAGGAAGTGAGTGATTTGCTCGGCATACACACCCAATTGATTGGTTTTATCAATATAGTTAGCAGGGAAACCGCCGCCCATATTGATCATCTTCAAGGTGATATTGTGCTCATCACGCAAACGGTCAAAAATACTTTTTACTTTACCAATAGCGGAATCCCAAGCACCTATATCACGTTGCTGTGAACCCACATGGAAAGAAATACCAAAAGGCTCTAAGCCTAATTCCTGTGCCAATACTAATAGCTCATAGGCCATTTCGTTTTGGCAGCCGAATTTACGGGATAACGGCCAATCAGCGGTATCTGTACCTTCGGTCAGAATGCGCACATAAATACGTGAACCCGGCGCTTCTTCAGCAATCATTCGCAGATCGGCTTCTGAGTCAGATGCATACATACGCACGCCACGCTCATAAAATGCACGTACATCTTGACGCTTTTTAATCGTATTACCATAGCTGACTCGATCGGTTGTCACACCGACATTCATGACCATATCTAGCTCATAAATCGAGGCAATATCAAAGTTTGATCCTTTATCTTTTAGTAAAGATAAGATCTCGGCCGCGGGGTTTGCCTTAACTGCATAATAAACGTTGGCGTAAGGAAAACTATTAACCATGTCATCGTATTGTTTCGCTATGATACTGGTATCGATCACGACGAACGGGGTTGCTTTGTCTTTGGCAAACGCTTCAATACGCTTGAATGTGTCCATATCATAATAGTCAGCAACATCAATAGATTGAAATTGGCTCATTGGGCCAGAGTCTCCTTTGGGTCAGATAGATAACAGTAAGTGTGATGTATTAAAAACGTGCGCAGTAAACGATATTTTTTCGCTTTACGCAACGAATTTTTATGCTGAATTAATAACTTTTTATTCCCCAACTATTTAAGGAACTGAATCATCAAAAAAAGACGCTATAAAACAAATAATTATGCACACAAACCCTAAGGCAAATTTGTGTTCATTAACAGAATAAAAAGTGAATTTTTTACGACGTTATCGGAAGGGAGATGGATAGACTGGCTGGAGCCAAAATATCCATCTAAAAACAGTTATTTTGAAGTAACAATCACACAACGAAAAGAAGACTAATGGATGCCTTAAAATACGTCCGTTAAATCGAGTTGTTACTGCGGCTGATTGAGTTTTGCGAGGGCTTGGTTCAAGGCTTCACTGGAATCAAAATAGGCAATGTCCAAAATGTTACGCTGCTTGAGTAATATCATAGTGGCCATATCTTTGTTATCAGGTAATAAACGACTGATCTCACCATCCCTATCTAACCCAATCGCAAAAGGTAAATCTTGCATCTGTGGCACAGCCACAAATTTAGCGATCAAAGAAGGCATACCACTGATATCGGCAACATAAACTAAACCCGCTGGCATTTGAGTCGCGCTCAAGGGGGTAAGTGCATCCTTAATCACATCACCGCCTTTCATGCTGCGACTAAAGAGCAGCACTTGAGTCTCATCAGTCACATTAATGGTTTTATCATTTTGGTCGAGAAGTGAAATGGGATTAATCGCATCTCCAGCAACATAACTCGCAGCATACGCCCAGATTGGGGTTAACAGACAAGACAAACATAACAACAGCGTTTTCATAAACACTCGACTCCATTATTGGATAGGCGAACAGCATACCTGACTCCCCCTATCGACTCATTAAACCAACCACGATTACATGATACGCTTCACACATGAAGGGCGAAAAGTATTTGGTGGAATTTCTACGCTATAATCGCACAGTTAATTTTATTACAAGGATATCATAATGATAACACCTGGACTCGATCAAGAATTACAGCAACTACAAGGCGTTTATCAACTCATCACCGAGTTTTTAGTCACCTACAGCTTTCAACTCGTAGGTGCTTTACTGATCTTTTTGTTAGGTTTATGGGTAGCAAGTAAAGTATCACGCTTAGTCGCTAAGCAATTCGACAAACACAATATCGATATCACCCTAAGCAATTTTGTCAGCAATCTTATCCGCATTCTGATCATCGTCATGGTCGGGATTATCGCCCTCGGCAAGATCGGCATCAGTATTACCCCTATGGTTGCGGCAATTGGTGCCGCCTCCCTCGGTGCAGGTTTAGCCTTACAAGGTATGCTAGCGAACTATGCCGCAGGCGTGACTATTATCGTCACTCGCCCTTTTTTGGTAGGCAATACTATCGAAATCAAAGGGGAAAGCGGCGTTGTTAAACGTATCCACTTAAGCATGACCATACTGACCAATGAGGAAGGTGAGCAAATCAGCATTCCTAATAAGCATATCGTCGGCGAGATCCTGCATAATTCCTTTAGCAATAAGCTAGTCGAAACCCAGTTCAATCTCAGTTACAACACAGATCCCGAACAAGCCATTAGTGTGATTACTGAGTTATTAAGCAATAATCCCTATGTTTATCAAGAGACCACACCTAATATTGGCATCAATGGTTTTAATGCTAATGGAATTGAAATGGGGGTTCGTTACTGGGTGCCCACACAAAGCTATTTTCAGCATAAATATAAGGTGAACCTCGCTCTTTATAACGCCCTTAAGCAGGCGGAAATCGAGATTGCCTGCCCCATTAGGGAGATCCATCTGCAAGATAAATAACGCTAATGCGCATGGGATTGGTAGGCTTAGTCGATCAGCCTAACCCAAATTGTAAACTTGCATTCTTGTAAAAATTTACGTTTACTATACTCCCAAATATCGATAGTGATGGACTACTATGTTGTTGATACTCATAATTATTGCTTTTATTGTACTGTTTATTTTTTTCGCTAAATATCAAAAAAAACAAGTGCAAGCTAAAGCACTTGCCGCAGGTGATCCTACTGCGCTACTCAATCATGGCTTAACACTGATTAACCAAGGCGAAGTCAACTCTGGCCTAGATTATATTCAGCAGGCAGTCGATAAAGGCTTAGCCGTTGCCGCCATTGCTATGGCAGAACTTTATTCCGGTCGATTCCCACAAGTTCCCGCCGATCCCAAGGCATCTAACGATTGGTATAAAAAAGCCGCGGAAATAGAGCCTCAATATTTACCCATGCTCACCCTACCTAATTTGCTCTCTTCTGAGTCGCAAACACTCGATGAGTTAATCGCACAGGTAGAACAGCTCAAACCTAATGCCGAAGCGGGGCAAGCCGAGTTTCAATATGAGCTTGCTTACTTGTATCTAAGCCAGCCCTTTCTCGATCCCGATGCTAGCCAAGCAATTTACTGGTTCGAAAAAGCCGCCGCACAAGAAAACCAAAGAGCCTATTACCATTTAGCCACACTCTACTGGCATGATGAGCGCGTTACTTCGGACTATTCCAAAGCACGTGAATACTTTGAGAAATCCGCAGCCGCTGATTATGAATTAGCAAAAGATGATCTAGGGCATATGCTTGCTGCAGGCCAAGGTGGACCTAAAGATTTAGCGCGTGCAGAGGCATTACTTAGCGAGCGCGCCGCAGACGATGATTTCCGCCAGTATTATCTTGGTAAACGTTTCCTCTACGGTGAAGATTTTGCTGTCGACTATGACAAGGCGCGCCATTGGTTAAGCCAATCTGTCGCTAGAGGTAATGACTTCGCTAAGATTGAATTTGCTCATCTTTTACTGAAAGCGCCACAAAATGAAAGTGATTACCAACAGGCTAAAATTGACTTTGAAGAATTCGCACTTAAGTGGAATGAAGACGCACTGCTAGGCTTAGGCAAGATTTATGAGCAAGGTTTAGGCGTGAGTCGCCAACCAATTAAAGCGTTAATGTATTACCAGCTCGCGGCCATGAGCAATAGAGCCGATCATCTAAAAGAATTAGCCAGATTCAGTCAGCAACTAGGTACCTTAGAGATAAGAGAGGCTGAGCGTCTACGTGACAGTTTCTTGCATCAGCATCCAATCCCCGCTGAGCAACAACAATATTTTTATTTCTATAAGGCTGAATCATTTTTAAGTGGTGAAAAACCCACTCAAGAGGCTCTACAAGCGGCAGAAGCTTGGTACGTCAAATCGGCAGAGCTAGGTCATGAAATTGCTATGCGGGAACTGGTCAATATTTACGGCGCAGAACAATTAAATAAACCTATACAAATGTTTATTTGGTCTAGTTTATTGCTACGTCATTTTGGTAAATACGGGATGAATAGCGCTCAACGACTCCATCAAAACACCGCAAAATCATGTTTAACCGAATCCGAACTTGCCTACGCCGAAACTCAAATTGAGGCTATTGAAACCCAATTAACGCCCTATCTTGAGTCGGATAGGTAAGTTTCCTAGCAGCGAATGAGTCCCAGAAAAGGTTTGGTCAGATTTAACAGGCCAAACCGTTTGGTTACCAAATAGAGTGAATTTATAATTACTTAAAAAGCACAGTGGATGTATAAGCACTACAATCAATTATTGACCAAACCTGCGCAGCTAAACGACTCAAAAATAAAACATAGTCAGGTTAACTGCCCAGCCCAAAATTAAAACTGACCATTTTAATAGGCAAGATGTATGAGGCTGATACTGATCATTGTCGTTTCATGCTTATTTCTGCCCCAAGCAAGGGCAGAAACCTCTGCTGTTGTCTGGCAAGCACACTGCCGCGATAGGCATCCTGTTATTTATGTCGAAAATGGTGAGTGCAAAGGCCCAGGTGCAGCTGTCATCAATGAAGTCATCACCCGCCTAGGTCACAAGATAAATTGGAGTAATGTGCCTTGGGCACGCACAATTAAAGTGGCAGAAATGGGACAAGTCGACCTAATCCCTGTCCATTCGATGACACCAGAGCGCAACGATTTTCTAGACCCTATGCTACTGGGATACGACAAGCGCTACGTCTATTACTTTGCCCTTGCGAATAGACAAATTGAAGTCAAACATTTCGATGAACTAAAACCTCATATCATTGGCGCACTTAGAGGCGCTTTTTACTGTCCACAGTTTAATGACAATCAAAACCAACTAAAAGTGTCTTTTGTTAATGATAACGGTCAGTTAATCAATATGTTGAAGGCTGAGCGTATCGATTTAGCCATCACCTCCGAACAGCATGAGATGCAATTTTTTGCCAAAGATCCCCAACTCAAACAGATGGCATACGTAGATATCAGCAAAAATGGCCGCTATTTTAGTATTCCGCTCATGTCGCCGCAGCATCAATATGCCAAGCAAGTTCACCAGATAGTCGACGACATGCGTACCTCAGGTGAAATTACTCAACTATTTAAATCCTACGGCGTCGAGCCTCCACTTAATCTCACTGAATCGCCCTTAGCAACTCACTAATCTGAATGCTGATAACCCAAAACTAACTTGGAATTAATTCGATCGAGCGGCTAAATGCCGTAACAAGGTCGCCAATGTTGGCGCAACTGCCTGATGGGAGGGATAACACAAACCAATACGACGGAACATTCTCGGACCATCAAATTTCACTTGCTTGAGCCTAGGCTCATCTTCAATCAAACCATCGGGTAAAAAACTCACGCCAAATCCGGCTAACACTAGCGACATCACTAGAGATTTTGACTCAGCCTTAGCGACCAAATTAAGCGACATATTGCTGCACGCCAATAAACCTATCGTTTGCTGATGGGCTTCACAGGGTGGGCACTCAATAAAGTCAAAGCCATTGAGCTGCTCGGGACGTAGGCTATCTACTTGGGCGAGGGTATGATCCTTGGGGACGCAGAGCACATAATCCTCCTCCCACAGCGGAAAAAATACTTCATCTTCATGGCGCAAGCTGTCGATGCTTAAACGGCAATCTGCAGGGCTTTGATAGTCCACCAGTTCAAGATCTAGCTTATCAATGGCTTGATTCACCTGTTGTAAAAATCCAGCCAAACGCCGCTGGCTTAAGTCTGGCATCACAGCCAAACGTAGCTTTTGCCGGCTTGCCTTCGCCATAAACAAGCCTGGTAACTTACTCGCCTCCTCGACTAATTTAACCGCCAAAGGGTATAGATAGTGCGCGCTGTCCAAAGGTTTAACGCCTTTTTTGCTGCGCTCAAATAACTGACCACCAAGCTCTTCTTCGAGTTGCTTTAACCCAGCAGACAGTGAAGGCTGGCTCACAAAGCAACGGTTAGCCGCCGAGGTAATATTGTTCTCTTCAAAAATTGCGATAAAGAAACGCAGCAAACGCAAATCGACCATTTAATCTTCTCCAACAACCGACGAGTTCAGCACAAATTTCAACAATAGTGCCATAGGCTGAGCCTATCATATCCAGCTGGAATAAGTATTTTTCGACTGAAAATCCCCAGACTATACTGGTTAACAAGTTCAAGACGCCGAACAACAGTTTGTTTACGGCTTACATTGGCTCCAATTAATAGGAAATACTAATGAATCAAGTTACTAAATCACTGGTTGTCATCACAGGCGCTTCATCGGGTATTGGCGCCGCTATGGCTAAAAGCTTTAGCGCTGCAGGCCATCCGCTGCTATTACTGGCACGCCGAGTTGAAGCAATGCAAGCGCTTGAATTACCAAACAGCCTTTCTATCAGCGTCGATGTCACCGACGGCGCAGCTATTAAAACCGCCATAACCCAAGCAGAAGCACAATTTGGCCCGGTCGGCTGTCTTATCAATAACGCGGGAGTCATGCTACTGGGCCAAATCGATGTGCAAGATCCCAACGAATGGAGCCGCATGCTCAATATCAATGTGATGGGCGTGCTTAATGGTATTCATGCGGTATTAGCCGACATGAAAGCTCGCAAAACTGGCACTATCATTAATGTCAGCTCAGTGGCGGGGCGTAAAACCTTTCCAAACCACGCCGCTTACTGCGCTACTAAATTTGCCGTGCACGCCTTAACAGAAAACATTCGTGAAGAAGTCGCCATGGATGACGTACGCCTTATCACTATCGCCCCAGGCGCGGTAGAAACCGAGTTGTTGAGCCATACCACCAGCGATGACATTAAAGCGGGTTACCATGACTGGAAAGAAGAAATGGGCGGCGTTATCGCCCCTGAAAACGTCGCCGCTGCTGCGCTGTTTGCATGGCAACAACCGCAAAATGTGTGCGTACGCGAAATCGTTCTAGCACCAACTCGCCAGCAACCTTAATCCGTTCTGAGTCTACTTTTATCTAAGTTATCTTGCTTCGAAAGACAACCAAACCTATCCCCAAAATCAATAATGCCAGAGTCAACTCTGGCATTATTTACTTCCCAATAAAGCCCGCCAAACAGCTGCTAAGTTTCAACATCACTACTTTAGTGAGTGCATATTTTACAAAGTGTTAGCTTAATCACAGTCCATTTTTTGTGCTTTAGGCGCAAAACTCGAAACTCAAAGTTATCAGAGCCAATTTAGCACGTAGAGTAGTTCATTGTTTTTAAATAAGAAAAAAAATAATCATACCACTCTACAACATCATCAATTAGATTTTTATCAATGAACTTTTTATCAATTAGATTTTTTTAATGAAAGTGATATACCTCAAATTTACACACCGTAGGATTTGATAAATTAATTTACAAAGTGGAATCAATAAAAACACTTAACCAACAAACAAATGTAAGTGTTCACAAAAAGTAAGGAATGAGATGATGAAAACGTCAACTAAGATAGCAATTGCCATGGCAGTGATCGGCAGCTTGAGTATTAATGCGTATGCCGCAGAGGGAGGTAATCCAAAGAAAGGTAAACATTTGTACAAAAAAGAATGCAAAGCCTGCCATAGCCAAGGCGGTGAAGGTGGTGAACTCACGCCAATGGCCAAAACGATGAGCCAGTGGGATCGCTTCTTTGATAAAGATAAGCACAAATTCAAACCAGAGGTATTCAATGGCCTCTCGGAGCAAGACCTCAAGGATATACAGCAATTTTTGTATGACCACGCCGCCGACTCGGACCAACCCCAAACCTGCGGTTGATCTCTGCCAACGTTATGGCCTAAGACAATGGTAGAGAGCTCCCCTGCAACTGCTCACTAACACATTGAATTAAAAATTAAAAAACCAATTCGAGAAAAATGGGGAACACACCTCAGGGACTCCTATTGGGTAAATTTGGCGAAATGCACTTAGCGCAATCATGCCAACAGAACAACTCTGGGAGAAACCTTATGCGTACTCTTATCTCAATCCTCGTTGCCAATGCCTTGTTTATGTCAGGCCAATCTTTTGCTACACCTAATGATGTACAACAGGAAAATCAAAAAATTACTGAGTTAAAACAGAAGCTTGCCGATATTACCGAGCAATTGGATGATCTCAATAATCGCGTCGACAAAACCGAGCGGCACACATCGTTAGACCGCCTTGAAATTACAGGTGATTTCCGCACTAAAGCTCATTCACTACATTACCGCGATGTTGTCTGGAATCCGGCCATCAAAGTCAATTTTAACGACTTTGGTGCCAAAGCCATGTCCGGCGCTTTCGGTATGCCCAACGGTCTCAACTCCCCACTAGGGAAAATGATGCAAGCTAATCCAGACCTTGCTGCAGCCTTCCAAAATGGCATGTTACAAGGTGTTATGCCCTATGTGCTCGCGCCCAAAAGTGTACAGGACATAGATAACGATATTTTTTACACCACTCGCCTGCGGTTAAATCTGAAAGCTAAGGTATGGGATAACGTCAGTTTTGCTGGCCGCCTCAGTATGTATAAAAACTGGGGTGATTCTACCGGAGTTCAAGTATTTGATTCTTGGAGGTCTTTCACTATGGATGGTACCAGTAGCGGCAATACCAGTGGTGACTGGCTGCGGGTTGAACGCGCCTATTTCGATTGGAAAAACATTAATGGATCAGAGTTTTATCTCTCTATAGGTCGTCGCCCTTCCACCTATGGTCCACCCAGCCACTACCGCGAGAATGAAATGCGTGGCGGCACACCTTCAGGACATTTAGTCAACTTCAACTTCGATGGCGCTACCTTAGGCTACAACCTAGGCGAAATCACAGGTATCGAAGGCCAAGTCGTCCGTTTCTGTTACGGCCAAGGCTTTGAATCACAATGGGGAAATGGCGAAATGTTTGGTGATATTGTCACCAAGGATACTCACCTTGGTGGCTTTAATATCGATGCGATCAACGATGGCACCAACTTCCTCCAGTTCACCCTGTTTGGCGCCAAAGATGTTAATGACGGCTTTAAAGGCACCATGGCCTTCCCTACCCAGCTTGCGGGCATTTTCGCCCCCGCCATGTATCAAGATATGCAAAAGTTCGACAACTTTAACTTTGTCACCCGAGTGCAACCCAGCGGGGTTATCGGCGACATGTATCTAGGAGGAATTGGTTTTGCGCGTGAAGAAGCAAATGATATCAAATGGTTTGCATCATTCGGCTGGACTCGCGCCGAGCCTAACGGTAACGCAGGCATGTTTGGCGGCATGTTATCCGATGCCATATTTGAAGCCGAGCTAAACAGCACCGGCACTGAGATTATTATGGTGCCTAAAACCAGTGACGATACCGAAGCCAAAGACGGTTATGGTATTTATGTCGGCGTACAAATTCCTGCTCCCTACGGCAAATTGGGTCTGGAATATAACTATGGCTCCGAATATTGGACGCCTTTTACCCAGGCACAGGATGACCCTATTGGTAGTAAGTTAGCTACCCGAGGACATGTAGCAGAAGCCTATTACATCTTTGATATTAACCCCAAAATGTTTATCAAACTTGCTGGCCTCTATTACGACTACGAGTACACAGGCAGCGGTACACCTGTGGGTGCTCCACAAAAAATCGACGATGTGCTAGCTGGCTCTGCTTATTCCATGTTGCCAGTGGTTGATACCGCGTTTGATGTCAACGCCTCACTCACCATCAACTTCTAATCCGTCATTGATAACAACGATCAGCCCTCAGTTACATCGAGGGCGGGAGTACAAAATGAATAAGCTCATCCTCATTGCCTTAGCGAGCATGACATTAAATGCCTACGCCGCTAATCCCCATAAAGAGGCACTTAAAGGCCCGTTTACCACAGGCTCACAGGTGACCACACAATGTTTAGTCTGCCATGAAAATCAAGCGACTGACGTGATGAAAACCTCCCATTGGACTTGGGAGTTAGAACAAAAACTTCCCGATAGGACAGTCGTAAGAGGTAAGAAAAACAGCATTAATAACTTCTGCGTTGCCATTTCCAGCAATGAACCCCGCTGTACCAGTTGTCACGCGGGTTATGGTTGGAAAGACAGTAACTTTGACTTTAAAGATAAAACCAAAGTCGACTGCCTAGTTTGTCACGACACTACAGGAACTTATGTTAAAGATCCCGCTGGCGCAGGTGAACCTATGGCAAAACTCGATCTGACTAAAATAGCTCAAAATGTTGGCGAACCTGTACGGGATAACTGCGGTAGTTGCCACTTCTATGGTGGCGGTGGTGACGCGGTAAAACATGGGGACTTAGACTCATCCATGTCTTATCCAGACAAAGCGACGGATGTGCATATGGATAGCGACGGTAATGACTTTCAATGTCAGAACTGCCACACCACTGAGAAACACATGATCTCAGGTAATGCTATGGGGGTTTCACCCGGTGGTGTCGACCATATTGGCTGTGAAAACTGCCACGAATCAGCGCCACACGCGAACAAAAAACTCAATACTCATACAGCGGCAGTTGCCTGTCAAACCTGTCATATTCCGTATTTTGCTAAAAACGAACCGACAAAAATGCGCTGGGACTGGTCAACGGCTGGAGATGATAAAAAAGAAACACTCGACCAATATGGTAAGCATACCTACCAAAAGAAAAAAGGAGATTTTGTTTGGGAAAAAATGGTCAAACCCCAATACGCTTGGTACAACGGCACAGCCAATGCTTATATGGCAGGTGATAAAATGGATCCGAGTACAGTCACTAAATTGACCTATCCCATTGGCGATATAAATGATGCCAAAGCAAAAATCTATCCTTTCAAAGTGCACACGGGTAAACAGATTTACGATAAAAAACTCAATATTTTTATCACACCGAAAACCTATGGCAAAGGGGGATTCTGGAGCGAGTTTGATTGGAACTTAGCGGCAAAACTAGGAATGGAAGCGAACACGACTATGCTTGAGAAAGGTATCAAATACAGTGGTGAATATGACTTTGCAGCCACTGAAATGTGGTGGCGGATAAACCATATGGTGTCACCCAAGGAGCAAGCATTAAATTGTAACGACTGCCATAACAAAGGCACAAGACTCGATTGGCAAGCCCTAGGTTATCAAGGTGACCCGATGAAAAATAAACAAGGGCCAAAACACAAACAGCCTTGATTGAATCGTTCACTGATTTGAGCATCACAGATATCTTACTTTTAGTAAGGCATCGAAGTGAACACAACTGATGAACCAAATCGAGTTCCCGGTAATACCCTTTGAGATCTTAGTTTTTACTAAGATCTCTTTTTTTATTATCTTGTTACTCTCACCCAAAAAGACAATTAGACTCAGCCATTCTTCGGCCTTGCCCCAGTTTGTCTCATTGAGTGACTCAATACGGTAGTTTGACTCTGTTTACCCCCCAAATCATCTGATTTTTATGGCATTTATTTTGCGTAGTCATAGCGTGTTCAATTACGGCAATCAGTATGACCTCGGGCAAAATTTCCCAAACAGTATCCAATCCTTCATTCAACCGTTTACTCGGTGAAACCAGTGGCGCTTTTGCCGACTTAGGCACTTTTTTACCTTTAGTACTAGGGCTAATTGCCCTCAATCAATTTTCGCCCCAAGGGATATTTTTGGGGTTTGGTCTATTCGCTATTCTCAGCGCGCTGTTTTACCGTCGCCCGATTCCGGTACAACCGATGAAAGTCATCGCTGCACTGGTGATCGCTCAGGGCTTAACCCCAGGCATGTTGCAGGCAAGCGCCATGTTAATGGGCATTATCCTGTTAATTCTCGCCTTTAGCGGCGCCATCACTTGGTTAGCCAAACAGTTATCCCAAGCTGTGAGTGTTGGCATTCAACTCGCCATAGGTCTGCAACTGATGTGGATGGGCACTAAGATGATGAGTGAATTTTGGCTGGTTGGCGTGGGGGCATTTGTACTGTTATTTATCAGTAAATTTTTGCCGCTGCGCTACCTTGCCATGCCCTTAGTCATAGCAGCGGGGATGATTTGGCAAGCAAGTACACAAACTAGTTTAGCCACTAACTTTGATATTCAAGCAATGACAGCGCCATTTCAATTAGCGTGGCCGACATCAGTTGAGTGGACCTCTGCCGCCCTTTTATTGGTTTTACCACAACTGGCATTAACCTTAACCAATGCGGTCATTGCCACGTCTGTAATGGCACAGGAGAAATTCCCTGAAGATGCCGCCAAACTCACGCCCAAAAACTTCGCCATTAGCTCAGGTCTTGCCAACTTATTGCTTGCGCCCTTTGGTGCCTCAGCCATGTGCCACGGTGCGGGCGGACTTGCGGTGCAATACCATTTTGGTGCTCGCACTTATCTGGCGCCGTTAATTTTTGGCAGTACGTGCTTAATGATAGCCCTGTGCTGGGGTAGTCATATCGCTTGGCTATTAAGCCTTATTCCTATGGCAATCCTCGGCAGTTTACTGACCACTGCGGGGCTACAATTAGCATGGTCGAAACGCTTAATCGATGGTAAGCCCTTCTGTATCTTTGTGATTTTATCAACCGCGGTGACTTGCCTCGCCATCAACGCCGCTGCGGGACTTGCCGTGGGGATAATTCTGGAGCAAGGTCGCCGCACTTGGGCCATGTTGGCCATGCGTTAATCGCTTCCGACTCGCAGTAATAAGGGTTCCCAAAAACAAAAAGCGCGTTAAACAATGCGCTTTTTGTTAACCATTAAAACCTCTTCCAACAAAGCTACAGCAGGCTAAAATGTTCTTGCAGGATTGGTCGGTGTGTCCTTTTGCGCCAGCGCCCATTTAGCAATGGCATCTTTACGCATAAAGCCTACGTTAGTGTGACCTTTAGCGTACTGAATAAACTTATCTAAAGCGGTCACAAGTCCAGGAGCGCCACCAATACGGTCGTGCACACTGATCGACATCATCCGTCGCTGCGTCGAACCTTCTTGATAGAGCATATCGAACTCATCCTTTAGTTCCTGCAAAAAGGCCGTGGCCGTCATAGCAGTGTTGCCACCAAAACGTCCGATATCATTGTTACGTAAAGTGTAAGGCACAACCGCAAAAGGCTTATTTCCTACTGGGATAATTGAAGGTTCGTCCCGCGATAGATCATCGATATGATAAATAAAACCTAAGTCCTGCAAAATATTGAGGGTTTGAGTGCTGTGGCGCATCCAAAAGGCATTAAAACCTAAGGGGCGCTGACCTGTGATCCTTTGCAGCGTCTCAATACTCGCCACATAGGAGGCGCGTTCCTCTGCTGGCGACATGCTGTATTGTGGCGTCCACGTTTGTCCGTGACCCGAAATCTCATGCCCCTCATCTGCAACTTGTTTGGCAAGTTGAGGATGTAGCTCGGCGGCGCGCCCAACCATGTGAGAAGTCACCTTGATATTGTGCTTACGCCACAAGCGCAGCAGCCTTGGAATGCCTTCGTTCATACCGTAATCGTACCAAGTCGGGGTGATGGTATCTGGGTAGCCCTTTTCCATCGGCGGAAACGGCCCTTCGGCATTTTTATCTTGAGCACCTGCTTCAAACTGCATTGAGATTGAAATCACTAACTGCTCACCACTTGGCCAAAATATTTTGTTCATACCATTGCCACCTGAACTTTTGGAGTCATTTTCTAAGGTATCTAATGATGGTAAACCAATAGCAAGCGCCGTTTGGCTTAGGCCGAACCCAGCAGCGATGGCGCCACCTGCCATTAAAAATCGTCGACGTTGATTCATGATTGAGTCCCTGCAGCTAATTGAGAAAATAGCGTTTGATAATCTTCGAGGTGCCAGTTATCTGTGATGAAACCATCCCGTACTCGATACATGTCAACAGCACGAAAATCGATTTTCTGCCCTTGGCCTTTTTGCTCACCAAAGACACCAGTGAAGCGGCCATTAAAACGCAGACGTACCACTGCACGATCGCCAACGACTAGCAAATGCTCAACTGAAACAGAGAGATCAGGGACCGCTGCCCTAAATGCCTTTGAGGCTTCGAGTGAACCCGTGATTCCCTGTGCGCGGCCAGCGGGCAGAGTACGGTCGATAAAACCAGTCGCCAATGCGCCGTGGGCAAAACTTGCATCGCCCGTGTGCCAAAAACTGGCATATAACAAAGCGGCGCGGGCGATAGCCAGTGCCTGCGATGATTCATCAGAAATCGTTTCCATTGCCGCCACTTTTGGCACTAACGCCGCTCGCACTTTAGCACTATCCTGTGTTGTTGCCCCTTGAGCGGCTAACGCATCCATGCTCAGACTTGCTAAGCTAAAACCCACAATTGCAATACCCATAAAGCCTGAAAACCATAGACTTAAGCTGAGCCAAGCGGGTAAGCGCTGAACATACAAAGTGTTAACCCGATCCATTATGCCACCTCATCGTCAGCGGATCGGATGACGGCTCTCAATGCTTCGTTGTGTGTAGGATAATCGGTATAACCCGCCGCACTACCGCCAAACAAGGGGCCTTTGTCGAATGCAGATAAAGGCAATTGATGCATTAAACGGTAAGGCAAATCGGGATTCGCAATAAAAGGTCGACCGAAGGCAACTAAGTCCGCATAACCGTTATCAATCACTTCATTGGCACGCGCCACATCATAGCGACCCGCAACAATAATGCTGCCCTTAAAGACTCTGCGCAGCTCGACTCTAAAGGACTCTGGCACCTGCGGAGCATCATCCCAATCCGCCTCTGAAAGATGTAAATATGCCACGCCCAATGCCGATAAATGCTTAGCCGCTAACAGAATAGTGTCTACAATTTCAGGACACGCCATATCTTTAAACGTCACGTAAGGGGCGAGGCGAACCCCGACTTTATTGGCACCAATTTTCGCACTCACGGCTTGGACAATTTCGAGTAAAAAACGAATGCGATTTTCCTGAGTACCGCCGTAGGCATCAGTTCTGTGGTTTGAATTGGTGCGTAAAAACTGGTCAATTAGATAACCATTGCCACCGTGAATTTCGATGCCATCAAAACCCGCCGCAACCGCATTCACTCCCGCCTGTGCAAAATCGGCCACAACGCGGTCGATATCCGCTTGCACCATAGCCTTAGGTTCTGGGCAATCCACCATTTGCCCTTCAGGATGCGCTTCATCCACAATCCATACTTTAGTGCCAACGGGCGCAATAGCTGATGGCGCAATCGGGGCATTACCCTGCTGAAAAATCGGGTGCGATACACGGCCAACATGCCAAATTTGATTGAAGATTTTACCACCAGCCTGATGCACTGCCGCGGTGACTTTTTTCCAACCCTCAATTTGCTCCGCGGTATACACGCCCGGCGTAAATGAATAGCCTTGACTGTCATCGGAGATTTGTGTCGCTTCTGTGATGATTAACCCCGCCGAGGCGCGCTGGGCATAATATTGCGCCATCAGATCATTAGGAATATTGCCTGGCTGCGTAGTACGCGCCCGAGTCATAGGGGCCATCACAATGCGATTGTTTAATGCCAGTGACGCTAATTTGTAAGACATGAATAGACTCATACACACTCCGAACCAGAAATTAAGATGAAACATCAGTGGTGCAATTGTGCATTAGTTAATCTATATTGATAATCAGGCTATTATTAAAATCATTTTCAAAAATAATTTGATATGTATCATTTAAACGATCTGCAATTAGCGCTGCGTATCGCAGCCTTAGAGAGTCTCTCGGCAGCCAGTAAAGAAATAGGCATGACGCCGGCAGCGGCAAGTGCCGCGCTGCAAAGATTAGAGAAAAAGCTAGGATGTCAGCTATTTGCTCGCTCGACGCGGCGCTTACAGCTCACAGAAGAAGGGCGGATCTTTCTCGATTCGGCGAAACCCGCACTGGCGATTCTCGAAACTGCCAGCGCCAATTTAGCCGAACACAGGGGTGAGCTTAAGGGCGAAGTACGCCTCGCGTTACCTTCGGATATTGGTCGCAGCCAGATCCGTGCTTGGCTCGATGAATTGATGGACAGCGCCCCAGAACTGACAGTGCAGCTGTATTTTGGCGATCATATGACAGACTTAATCGACCAAAATATCCATTTGGCTTTGCGCTATGGCCAGCTTGACGACTCAAACCTTAAAAGGCGTCAGCTCGCCATGACCCCAAGGGTACTGGTCGCCTCACCCGCTTATCTGGCACAACACGGCACACCAAGCACGCTAAATGAACTTAGCCAACACGCAGTACTGATCTTAAATCGCGGCGGTGAGCCGTGGCAGAAATGGAAGTTAAGTCATAACGGCGCGCCCGTTGAAATCGAAGTCAGGGGCCAACGTTTCTGTAACGATGGCGCAGTGATCCGCGACTGGGCACTCTCAGGTCGTGGAATTGCCTATAAGAGTTGGCTCGATGTGGCGCAAGATGTGACCGAAGGCAGACTCCACTTAGTGCTAGCCGATAAAATAGCCCCACCGATCCCACTGCAATTGGTATACCTACAAACCGATTATCCCAGCCATAAGGTCCGTCGCACCATAGAGTTTTTAGTAGAAAAGCTCAGCCAGTTCTCCCAAAACTATCCACTGCCCTAATGGTAATCTATCCCTTGGGAAGTACGACTGTCACCACACAGCCCTGTTGCCAAGGCAGTAAAGCTTGCGTGGATTGCTGACAGTTTTCGATTTGAATGCTGCCGTGATGGCGGGTGACCACATCCTTACAGATGGCTAAGCCAAGCCCTAATCCTGCATCTTTGGTTGAGGCAAAAGATGCCATCAACTCACTCGCCTGCCCCTGTAGCCCTTCGCCATTATCAATAACTAACACTTTGATTTCATTTGGATGATAATAGATATCGATCCATAATTGACGCACACGATTATCGCCGCAGGTTTCTAACGCATCTAAGCTATTTTTTACTAAATTGACCCACATTTGACTTAAACCAACGCTATCGCCCATCAGTTCAAAGGGCTCACCCTGCACTCGCACATTCACTTGCACATTCGCGCGGTCTAGCTCGCGCCGCAACAGAGCTAAAGCTTCTTTCACCACTGGCACTATATCTAAAGGTTCGGTCTTGGCCTGACGCCGCTTGAGTAAACCGCGAATACGATGCACAACCGCTCCGGCGCGAATCGACTGCGCATTAATTTTACCGAGTACATCATAGAGTTCCGGATTATCTTGCCCAAGCCTTTCCAGTTGTAGCATGGCACCTTCGCTGTATTGGGTAATGGCGGCTATGGGTTGATTGAGTTCATGGGCAAGTCCTGCACCTATTTCCCCAAGAATCGCCGCACTTTGCAGTCGCTCAAGCTGCAGTGCCTTGTCCTTTAATTGGCGCTCAGTGCTGACTAAAAACTCACTTTTCTGGCGAAACTTATATTCAAGCCACAGGTGATAAATGGTGGAAATAATGAAAATTAACAACAGTGCGCCACCCCATTCTTTATTTTTTGCCATCCATTTGTATACGGTTTGATAAAGTGGTGGTGATGCTCCCTGTAGTTGTAATTCTTTAAATAACTCAATCACTTTTAACTGGCTTACGGGCGCAGTCCAGCCCAAAGTATCGGCGGTAATTGCTGCAATATGATCGGCGGGTAAATCGAATAAGGCACGGGTAATCGCCATCGTCAACTTAGGAGAAACCGTATCCGCCGCAGCGAATGACCAGTTTGGGTATAACTGAGTGCTCACCTCGCAATCATATCCTGCAGGCGTGGCAGGATGGATAACCCGATAATCGACCTGATTAACAAGACCCGTTGCGATCATTTCCTCTAAGGTACAAAAAGGCGCTATTGCGGCGTCGGCACTGCCATCTCTGACTTGATAGATAAGCGGTTCTAACGGGAACCCGAGGAAGCGCACTTGCCCAAAAAACTGTTCGGGTAAAAAACCCATTTTATGCAGTAACCCCATTGCCGCTTGATACCCCCCCAAGGCCTGCGGATCACTGGCGACCACATTGCGCCCGCGTAAATCCTGCAAGGTACGGATAGGGCTGTCGGCGCGGACAATAATGGTCGCACCTATGGTAAAAGTGCTGCCTTGATGCTTACGGCTCTTCATTGTCGCAAGCCAAGACAGCGGGAAGTTGTTACTTAGATGCAGATATTGCCCAGGGTTAGTGACGATAAACTGCAAATCATGCTCAAGTAACTGACTACGCATGCCATTAAAATCCACAGGCACGACTTCAAAATGACTATTAGGCACTTGCTCACTGAGGTAATCCATCATAGGTTGCCAACGCTGCTTGGCCTGTAACACGCCATGGTTTGCCAGCACACCGACTCTAAAATGGTTAACTTCTGTCACTTCGTTGGCATAGGACGGATTAAGCCCAATGATACTCAGCAAGAATCCCATCAATATCGCTTTACACCAAGAGTCAATCGTCATCGCCTCTATTACCCACTCTTATATGCCATTGTCATGGAACGACTTTAGCTCGCAGATAAAAATCAAGCTGTGAAATGCCGCCAAACTCTGGTTTATGCCCAGAGGGAATCGGCTAATTTAGTGATGTATCTCCCAAGACCTAGGCTTAAAATTGAGCCCACTCTGCACCCAGCTTAAGCTGATAGCATGCTTACCGCCCCACAAGGAACACCATGTCGATAAAATTGCCACTCTATCTAGTCGATGACGATGAAGCGATTCTGGATTCACTGGGCTTTATGCTCGGACAATTTGGCTATCAAGTGCAAACCTTCAACAGCGGCCGCGACTTCCTTGAGCACTGTGCATTATCACAGGCGGGCTGCGTGATTTTAGATAGTCGAATGCCAGAAATCACCGGCCAAGAAGTGCAGCAAAAATTACTGGAAACCCACAGCCCGCTAGGCGTGATATTTCTCACTGGCCACGGTGATTTACCTATGGCGTTAAGCGCCTTTCGTAAGGGGGCCTGCGATTTTTTTCAAAAACCAGTATCGGGTAAAGCATTAGTACAAGCGATTGAAAAGGCACAGCGTGAAAGCCAAGCGGCCTTCGAGCAGCAAAGTCTGCAACATAAGTTTGACCAACTGACAGAGCGCGAACAGCAAGTGTTAGCCCATGTGATCCAAGGCATGACTAACAAGCAAATATCGGAGGCGATGTTTTTATCCCTGCGCACGATTGAAGTACACCGCGCCAAAATCATGAAGAAACTCGAAGTGAACAATATGGCGGAGCTAGTGCAGCATCTCGCAAACCTAAACACTCCCATTTAACCTATGGATTTGATTAGCATTAACCGGACTAGTTTGCTACTTTCTATCTCTATAACTTACTCAAGAATCAATACTCAATGAGCAACTTCACCATCAAACCTAGCTATGTCTCGCTGTTCAATTGCATTGGTCCGGAATGCGAAGATAGTTGCTGCAATGACTGGACAATAAGCTTTGATAAAAAAAGTTATAAAAATACACTTAATCATCCGCAACTCGCTAGCATTGCAAAGATTGCATTTGTAGAAACAAAAATAGATGTTACTGATTGGGCTAACGTAAAACTGAATCAACAAGGTGCATGCCCATTCGTTAACGCGCACAAACTTTGCGATATCCATGCAAAAGCTGGCGAGCAGGCGCTGAGTGAGACCTGTAAGACCTATCCAAGAACTCACAAAGTGTTAGGCGGTAATAAATATGAAAGCCTCTATTTATCTTGCCCAGAAGTGGCTCGCTTAGTCCTCTTCAATCCTAACCCATTCGAATTTGATGCAAAGCTCAGCGGTGTAAAAACAGCAGGGGCACAAAGTCCTATATGGTTAGAAAAAACCTATGAATACAGTTTAGAACTGTTAGTCAATATGCAAGTGGATTGGCAACAAGCGCTCCTTGCCATAGGGCTGTTAATTAAAGTCAGCGAGCAAGTCCGCCAAAACATCCTACCGATTTCGGATCTAGATAAACGTTTTGAACAATTAACTGCATTAGCTCATTCCGGCGCGCTAACCGAACAATACCAAAAGCTACCCTATGCGCAGCAACCGCAAATGCATGCATTTGTGTCGGTACACAATGCCTTATGCCAATCCCACTCGAGAAGTGAGAGACCAAGGTTTACATCACTGAATCAAGCAATTGATTTATTGTGTAATGAAGCAAATGGATATCAAATTGATGGGTTAAATAAGGCCTGGGACGAGTATGCCATGCCTGCACTTGTTAACTACTCAGATCTTTTTGATCGCTACATTTTATACTCTATCTATCATAATCATTTTCCATTATTAGACACACATCAACCTTGGGCAGCATTCCGTTTGCTGGTACTCGATTGCTTTATGATCCGTTGCTACTTATCAGCAGTTGCCTTTGAAAACAAAGGATTATCAGAACACGATATCGTGATGTGCTTTCAAATTTATCAAGTCGTTCGTCAACACCAACGTCAATTTTCAGACTCCATAGACAAAATATTGCAAGAGTGCGGCATTGACAGTATTCCCGCTGCAATTAGCCTTTTAAAAACAAATACCTAAAAGTATAAGCAACATCACGATAGCAAGAAGAGAACCCTATAGCTAAATGAAGCAATATCACAGGTGTGAATCTTCAGTTTGCAATATAGATTTACCCTGTAGGGTGGGCTTACTGCATAACAAATTCATCCAGCCTGCGACAAGCTGTCGCAGTTTGTGCATTTGGCTTTGTGAAATATCGTATCAGCCCGCACAATCACACCATAGGTTCCTTCCTTTGTGCCCCGCAGGCGCTCAAGAAATCCACTGCTTTTTGAACCTCCACCCGAGGGTAACTATACCCTCGGGGATTTTTTTGCTTCCATCCGCGAATGCCTTCATCCAAAATAACAACTAAAGTAGAAATGGAACGATCCAATTCTAGTTCCGTCTGCAAAGCAGTTATATACTTTCCAACCGCCTCAAATAATATGAATCATGGAAGAGCGAATGTTCAAACCTTTAATATTACTTAGCTTTAGCGCCTTAGCCTTGACCAGTATGAGTGGCTGCGTTGGGCCACTTAATTCAAAATGTGATACAAATTCCCCCTACAGCAAACAAGAATGCAATGCAGCCGATGCCGCTGTTTATGTTGCAGCCGCCATATTGGAAGGCCCAGATAAAGGTCAAACGTGTAACGATATGTCAGGCAAAGCAAAACAAGACTGCCTCGCTCAGCAACAGGCACTGAAAGAATCACTAGAGAAACACGCTCGAAAATAGCATTAAGGAAGATGAATGAAAGCCTCCGTTTTTATTGCCACGACCCTCGATGGTTATATCGCAACGCCCAATGGGGATATCGACTTTTTAAACCAGCATCCCAGTACTAATCCCGATGAAGATTTTGGTTACCATGCTTTTATCAACACTATCGATGCGATTGTAATGGGACGAAAAAGCTTTGAAAAAGTCCTCTCCTTCGATTGTGATTGGCCCTATGTAAATATCCCAGTGTTTGTATTAAGTCGCAGCGGCGTAACAGTATCGTCGGCGTTAAGTGAGCACGTACAAGTGCTAAATGGCGATGCGGCAAGCATTAGCGAACAACTCAAAACCCGTGGCTTTAAGCATCTCTATATCGATGGCGGCCAAACAATCCAAGGCTTTTTAGCGGCAGGGCTAATTCAGGAACTCACGCTCACTCGCATCCCCACTTTACTGGGTAAAGGTATTCCACTCTTTGGCGACTTAGCTCAAGCGATTCAATTAATGCCAATTCACACGCAGCAATATGACAATGGCTACGTACAAACCCGCTATCGTGTTATAGACAAAACGGCTTTATAAGCCGTTTACATTCGGCAGATGGCATTGAAAGATGAAGGATGGCTTGCCATTTTGCTGCATAACCATGTAACGGCAATGTTAAACATCTAATATTATCAATGGCTTACTGATTGCAAATCAAAGTTCCGTTAGAATATTGTCCTCTAACAAATAGGTGAGCAATATGAGTCGTTTGCAGTCATCGAAAGGTTTTACATTAATTGAGCTGGTTGTGGTCATTATCATCCTTGGGATCTTGGCCGTCGTCGCAGCACCACGGTTTTTAAACCTAGGCCAAGATGCTCACGATGCCAGAGCCAAAACCGCATTTGCGGCCTTTGCCTCTGGTGTTAAGCTTTATCACAGTTGCTGGCTTGCGGGCGGTCACTCAGGTTATACCCAAGATCTCGCCTGTTATGGTGATGGAAAACTCGACTCGACCACCACTGGATTTCCACTGGGAATAGAGACTGCAACCGCTGATGCCGGTGCTAAATTGCAGGGCGATTATTGTGGTCAGTTATGGCAAGGTCTTTTGGCTAATAATGAATTTGTCATTGCCGATCAATACTCTTGGCGCACAGTTCCCAATGTCGACATTGTTTACTGGTATGGTGCCGTCGACATTACCGATCCCAATGCTTACTGCATTTTCAACTATGTCTCGGACGATCGCAGCTTCGGCAGTGAAAACTGGGATCTTAAATACTATCCCTTCGATGGCCGCACTATTGTAGGTCGATCCACCCTTTCCCAATAAGCGCTTATTTTTATTGCTAAAGGAGCGCGAAAGATCGCAAACTCCTTTGGCATTTGCCGCGATTACTTGAATTATTGTCATCCATCCCCATATATATCCCATCATCCACCGCAACTTTTGCTGCGGGCCAGAAGAGGATTCATTGTGACCACTATCGTATCAGTACGCCGTAATAATCAAGTTGTCATCGCCGGCGATGGCCAAGTCTCCCTAGGCAATACCGTCATGAAAGGTAACGCCAAAAAAGTGCGTCGCTTATATCACAACAAGGTACTGGCAGGTTTTGCAGGCGGCACCGCCGATGCTTTCACCCTATTCGAGCGTTTCGAAGCCAAACTCGAAATGCACCAAGGCCATTTATTGCGCTCGGCCGTTGAGCTCGCCAAAGATTGGCGTACCGACCGTATGCTGCGTAAACTCGAAGCCCTGTTAGTCGTGGCCGATGCGGAAACCTCGCTGATCATCACAGGTAATGGTGATGTCGTTCAGCCAGAACACGACTTAGTTGCCATTGGTTCAGGCGGCAACTATGCCCAAGCGGCGGCCCTTGCACTATTGCAAAATACTGAGCTGTCAGCCTTAGAAATCGCCGAAAAATCCCTGACTATTGCTGCGGATATCTGCGTATTCACCAATCAATTCAAAACGATTGAAGAACTCAATTACTAAACAGCCCGTGAGGAATATTATGTCTGAAATGACCCCCCGTGAGATTGTCCACGAGCTGGATGCACACATTATTGGCCAACAAAAGGCCAAACGCTCTGTTGCTGTCGCCCTGCGCAACCGCTGGCGCCGGATGCAACTTGACGCGGATTTCCGTCAAGAAGTCACCCCAAAAAATATTCTGATGATTGGCCCAACGGGCGTTGGTAAAACTGAAATTGCCCGTCGTTTAGCCAAGCTGGCGAACGCGCCTTTTATCAAGGTCGAAGCGACTAAATACACAGAAGTGGGTTATGTCGGTAAGGAAGTCGAGCAAATAATCCGCGACTTGACCGATATCGCCATCAAGCTGACCCGTGAACAACAAATGGGCAAGTGTCGCCAACGCGCTGAAGAAAATGCCGAAGAGCGTATTCTCGATGCCCTGTTGCCTAAGCCGAAAAACGACTGGGAAAACACTGAAACCGATTACAACTCAAATACCCGTCAAGTCTTCCGCAAAAAGCTACGCGAAGGCCAATTAGACGATAAAGAAATCGATATCGATGTGGCCCAACCGCAAATTGGTGTTGAAATCATGTCGCCTCCAGGCATGGAAGAAATGACCAACCAGCTGCAAAGTCTGTTTAAAAACATGGGCCAAGCACCAGCAAAACGTCGCAAGATGAAGATCAAAGAAGCCTTTAAGCTATTGATCGAAGAAGAAGCAGCCAAACTGGTCAATCAAGAAGATTTAAAAGAACAAGCCATTGAAATGGTTGAGCAACACGGCATAGTGTTCCTCGACGAAATCGACAAAATCTGTAAGCGCGGCGAAACCTCAGGCCCAGACGTTTCCCGTGAAGGCGTGCAACGTGACTTACTACCCCTGATCGAAGGCTGCACAGTCACCACAAAACACGGCATGGTAAAAACCGACCACATACTGTTTATCGCCTCTGGTGCATTCCAGATGTCTAAACCGTCGGATTTAATTCCTGAATTACAAGGTCGTTTACCGATCCGTGTCGAGTTAGATGCGCTATCAGCCAATGATTTTAAACGCATTTTAACCGAGCCACACGCCTCGCTCACCGAGCAATATATCGCGCTGATGGGCACAGAAGGTGTGAAAGTTGAATTCAGCGAATCGGGTATCGACAGCATTGCGAAAGCCGCATGGCAAGTGAACGAGCGCACCGAAAACATCGGCGCCCGTCGTTTACACACAGTGATGGAAAGGCTGATGGAAGATATCTCCTACGAGGCATCGGAAAAATCGGGCTCCGCCTTTGTTATCGACGCCGACTATGTCAGTGCCCACTTAGACAACTTAGTCCAAGACGAAGATCTCAGCCGCTTTATCCTCTAGTACTAAACCGTTCACCGCCAAGCCCAAACGACTTGGCGGTAAACGACTCAAATGCAAAAGTGTGACTTAAACGAAAAAGCCTGACCAAGGCTCTCGCTTACCCTTTGTATCCTTGGCCGCGAGTGGTTACATTAGTCAGGTGTTATTTTAATGAGTAGTTATCCTATCCTTAGCATTTTCTTGGTAGCCAACCTATGACCACAGCAACGCCCAATGTCACCGATCTTAAACTGAAACGTAAATCGCGCATTCTAGAAATCAGTTTCGATAATGGTGAGCAATATCAGCTCAGCTGCGAGATGCTCAGAGTCTACTCGCCCTCGGCCGAAGTGCATGGTCACGGTAATCCAAAGCTGGTCACCCACAAGAAAAACGTCAACATCAGCGCCATTGAACCCGTCGGTAATTACGCAGTGAAAATCGTCTTCGATGACGGCCACGACACAGGCCTATTCTCGTGGAAAGTCCTCTACGATCTCGCCACCCACCAAGTGGATCTATGGGAAAAATACCTCGCCCGCCTACGCGCCGAAAAAGCCTCACGCGAACCGCTGATTGCGATGAATATAAAGTACAACTAGTACGTTAGGTACATAGACGCTTAATTGTGCGATGTAAACTCTAGAAACAGAGAATTTAACAATGGGTAGCTTGTGAAGCTGTGAGTTCTCTTACTGACTTGAGTATCAAAGGAAAGACCATGTCGGAAAAAATCCCCTGCCAAGAATGTAACACCTTAATCCTTCCGAGTACCGCCGAAAAAAATGAGGGTTTATGCATGCCCTGCAAAAATGGCATACGTGCAAACCTCGAGCGTGCGAAGGAATACTACCAACAAGAGCGTGAACTCGATAAAACCTGTCCCTTTCGAGCCTTTTGGCGAGATCTTGTTGTAAGGGTACATAACAAAGATCAATGTTTTTATACACTTAGACCAGAGGAACAAAACTACTATGCGGTGAACTGCTTATCTGGCGAGGTCTATAATGGTGGATTTATTCAATATTTCGACAACTCTTCAGGTGAGCATTACGCCTTCGCTGAGCGTGGACTTATCCAAATGGGAGCAAGCCACTCGTTAAACTTATTGCACCAAGCAAAACAGGCCGTGTTTGGCGAAAAGCCAGTACCAATAGGCAGAGATCGTCGTTTAGCCGCAACCGATAACCAAGACCTGTACAGCGTACTCGATAAGCTCGATGACGAGTTTTATAAAGATCTAGATGATCTCGATGCCAAGCTTAAAAGCTACGCCCTTGATTACGGACTGGTAAATAACACTTAACTGGCGATTGTCGGTAATCACTTAAAGATAAAGGCTATCCTTGGCAGAAATAAGCATAATTGAGCCTATCTTGCTGACCCCATACCGCAGTCCAGCCATTCACATCACTCATGTAAGCGAAATAAATGGATTGCGTTTTAAGACAAACATCTTGAAATGGCGCTTTATTCTGATTAATAAAATGCGCCGACCTAACCAACACATCGGTACAAACGTCTTCATCCTCCACTAACCAAATAAAATCATCACGCCATTCATCCAACGCTATCGCCGCCTCTGGGGAATAGAGTCTCAACTTATCTTGCGCGAGTTCCATTTGCTCGGGAGTCACAGAACATGAAACCGCCAACTTATCGAATACACCTGAGCCGCCAGCCCAAAAAGACAAATCAAATTCCAACCTATCCTCTAGCGGCGTAAAACCCAATAAATTTTCGATAATCATCAAACTTTTAGCTAAATCGGCATCAGGCCTTTGGTAACGCTTTTCAATCCCATCATATTCCCGCATACGAACTAAGCTCCTGCTGCGTTAAGTGACGCATTAAAATTGAGTAACATACTATAAAATAATAACTTTTCGAGCAATGCACTCAACGATTAAGACTATTACGTCAGTGACTCGCCGACTTTGATTTAAAAATGAGTTATCCCTAAGCGCTTGATGGCGCCATTTGCAGCATAAGGAAGCGCGAACACCGCGATCACATGGTCAAGGATAATGGAATGAAAATTATCAGGCCTACCATTTTAAATCAGCAACTTCATCAAGTAAGGCCTGTGATTTAAACCGTCCCTCCTAAAAGCGGCCTGTACAGTTATCTTCTTGATTTGCTTGTCTTGCTATTAGCTCAATCAAACATCGCGCTCTTTTGAAAACTTAGGCATGAAATATCGCATAATCGGTTGACCTCATTCGCCTCAACTAGCTCTCCTTAAACGGATTTTTGCGTTAACTCATCGCCTTTAAACAACTTATGCCACTGCTCAAGTACTTCGCGGTCAGTCCAACGATTGGCACTGTCGATATCGGCTGGCAACACCACATGCAGATAATTCGACATCACCGCAAAGGCTGCAACATCAATAGCAAAAACGGCTTCAAGTTCAAACAGTAGTGACTCAACCCAACTACAGCGATGGTCATAATTTTTCCCAGAATAGGCATCATCGCCACATAAAAAAGCACGCCGCACAACGCGGCTATAGCAATGGTAATAGGGAGTGTCTTCAAGGCTTATCTGAATTCTGAGAGGACGCGGCATATAAACCTCCTTGTTTAATGCTTAATCAAAACATAGTCGGAGGTTAACTACCACGCCCGCCTAAGCGCAGAAAAAGCCTCACGCGAACCGCTGATCGCGATGAATATAAAGTACAACTAGTACGTTAGGTAACGTGGGCACTTAATTGTAGGATTTAAACAATTGGTGGCTAGCTAAATTAAGTGGCATTACAACAAACTGAAAATGTTTGAGAGTATTCTGTCATTGATTAAGCACTGATATTCCAGTGACTCGCCGTAAATATATCCCTATAGGCTCGACGACGGCATCCATGCCGCCAACGGTCACTTCCATACCAGTGCTTAACTCCGCTAACTTCTGCGTATGTTTCAACTTTAGAGATGGAGAATTTAACAATGACCTGCTCACTAAACTCTAGCCATATAATTTATATGTAATTAAATCAGTAGATTATTCAACAGTTTTCGTCCATGAGGCTCCTGTCGCGGATGGTCGTATCCATAACAGTACATGAAAACTCAAATCCTACGACAAGCCAAAAAGTTTGTTTGCTATGACAATGTATTCTAAAAATTAACATTGTATAGCACGTTATATTTTTTGAAAAAAAATTAACAATATCGTTTGCACATCTTTGATATATAATTACTTATTGCGATACTTGACGGTGCAATGAACAAGGTTATAATCGGCTGACATCTTAATTTTACACACTCAGGGAAATGAGGAAAAAAATGAATTTTTTCAGTGGTAGAGTCTATCGGTTAAATTATAGAAATAGAAAAAGCAAACATAAGAAGCTGGTATCTAACACTATAAAAAGTGCCAATTGGGAAGACGTTCAAGATAATATTAGAAAGAAAGTTCTTATTAAATACCCAAAAGTTAAGATTTCTAGAAAGAGCAAAGTTACCAGTGTATCTAAAAGAGTTAAATTCTATGCTCCAACTTCTATAAATTATTATAGTAAAAAAGAGTTTGAAATAACTAACAAGTTCATAATTGACATCAGAGACTGTGTACTCAAGGGGTATAAAGTCTTCATTGATTTTTCAAGAACAAAAAAGATTAGTGCGGCAGCAATGTTATCATTTCTTGCTGAGGTTGATGTTTTAACAAAAAAAGCCAGCACGGCACACATACTATTTCATTCTCCCATCCAAAAGAGGAGAAAATAGAAAGTATATTAGTACAAGTTGGTTTTTATGACCTGCTTAAGAAAAATAAAAGAGAAACTAAAAGCTATGATGATGTAACGTTCTGGAAATATACATCAGGCATCTGCTCCGAACCATTACTTGCAAAAGAAATGATCGTTGAAATTAAAAAAGAGTTAGAGAAAGTTGCTACTAGAAAACTATATCGTGGTTTTATTGAAGCAATGTCGAACTCCGTTGAACATGCATATTTAGATGATAATGAACATTCAGAAGAAGAGAAAACTGCAAAGTGGTGGACTTTTGCTGGAATTAAAGACAATCAATTAACCATAGTCATATGCGACAAAGGCGTCGGAATTCCAGCAACTTTACCAAGAACTCAGGGAGTTTCTACCTTGAAATCACTTTTATTTAAAATTGGCGTCAAAAGTATACACAACGTAAAAGACTCCGCTTACATTAAAGCATCTACTTCTTTATTTGAAACTAGAACTGGCGAAAGAAATAGGGGCAAAGGCCTTAATGATATTAAGTCCGTAATAGATTCCATCGGGGAAGGATTTATGGGGATATTTTCTAACAACGGGAGGTATATTTACAAGGGAGAAACAGGTAAGCTAAAGGAAGTTCTTATGGATCATAAATCCTCTGTAAATGGTACTATAATTGAATGGGTAATTCCTTGTTAAGTTTTGGAGTATAGAGATGACTATTATAAAAGTCTCAGAAAGATACCCATGCCCTGGTCCACGCTACAAGAGGCTTGGACCAGCCTCTGGTGAAGAGTTTCGAGATTGGATAGTAAATGAATTAAGTAAATCTGATGAATTGGCTGTAGATTTAGATGGAACTGAAGGATATGGCTCATCATTCCTAGAAGAATGCTTTGGCGGATTAATACGAATAGGTGTAAATCCACAGATTGTGAAAAAAATTCAACTTATATCTACAGAGGAACCTGAACTTATTGATGAAATAAATGAATATATCGAAGATGCTATCAATGGAATGAAGGCATAACATGGATAATGATAACAACATAAATTTTTTCGATAAAGTCTTAACACTTTTATCCGATGAAACACAATATATAACTTGGGGATTAGTTCTTTTTGGTTGGATCATTGCAGCAATTGTAGCTGCCTGGCAAATCAGAAGAAATAATATAAACAATCATCAAGACGCAAGAAATGAATGGATTGGTGAGTTTCGCGAAAAGTTGGAATCCGTGGAAGATTACTCTCTAAAATTTTGGGTAGAGGACAGTTCTATTGATAAGACTTTAGCTATAGCTAAACTAACTCGAGATATAAAGTCTCTGACAACTTTAGCTAAAGAAATAGAGAAAGCAGATGGCGGAGAATATCAACCTAAGTTATTTAAAGACTTGAGGCAGGCTATTACATTTGATGCAGAGATAAATAACAGGCCATTGTCAACCAATTGTATGCAAGTACAGAAAATCAGAGAGGCATGTGTAAGTCTCAGAAGCGCTTATCCTAGAAAAATAATTAATAACATTGGTAAGCTATGAACTGTGAACATAAAAAAATATAGCTCTTAATAGACTACCACCCTCGAAATAACATCTGGATAAAGAGAAAAGATAGGACAGGCAAAATTCTTTTGAGATTAGAAACTAACACCGAAACTTCAGGAGTTCATCTTCCCCTGTGAAGTTGTCGAAATACGCAGATAAAAATGCCGTGGCGGCATCATGGATGATGGCGCAGGCTCAGGGGGACAGGGATGTCCCATCTGAGCCGTTAGGCAATTTTTATTGGAGTATGAGACCAGTAACTAATGCATGTAACTTCGCTAGGGACGCCGGGGGATTTCCAAAAGGGGAACAGGCGTTTTTTCCCTTTTGGTCGGGTGTGCGGTGAAGCCCCACGACTTTGATTTGGCTTTTAAAAGCCTTTTAAACGCAATTAAACGAAGTTTACAGATCAACCTCCTTGTCGAAATCACGACAAATACCCTGCTTTGTGATCCTCACTGCAACCCAATTCGTAATGTCAGGCAATATCCCATCGCGAAATGCTTAACCGCGAAAGTCATTCAACGAGTCCACTTAATGCAATTACAGCAATTCCATACAGTCAGGCTAATTTTAGGCGATCAACTCAATGCCCAGCATTCTTGGTTTAACCGCGTTGATGATCAAGTGCTGTATGTGATTGCAGAACTGCACCAAGAAAACACTTATGTGACCCATCATGTGCAAAAGATATGTGCCTTCTTTGCGGCAATGGCGCAATTTGCCAAAGAGCTGCGTGCGCAAGGGCATCAAGTGCTTTATTTGAATCTAGATGACACTCATGATGGCACCCAAGGCTATAGCGATCTACTGACTCTAATTCAACATCAAGTGACACAGGTTGGCGCGATCAAGTTTGAATACCAAAGGCCTGATGAATACCGCCTACTTGAGCAATTAAGTCAGCTTAAACTCAACACAGCCGTGGTGAACTGTGTCGATACAGAGCACTTTATCTTACCCTTTGACGAAATCGATGCGCAGTTCCCCGTCGGCAAACACATTATGATGGAGCACTTTTATCGCCGCATGCGTAAGCGTTACAACATCTTGATGCATGACGGGAAACCACTCGGCGAGCAATGGAACTTTGATGTCAGCAACCGTCAGAAACTTAAAACTCAAGATATAAAAGTCTTGCCTGAGCCATTAATGTTTAGCTTCGATGTGACGGAAATTCTCGCTAGGCTTGAACGTCATCAAATTCCGACCATGGGTCGCATTGATGCGCCATTGCTGTGGCCGATAAACCGTACGCAAAGCCTCGAATTATTAACGTATTTTTGTCAGGTTTGCTTGCCTTCCTTTGGCCGCTTTCAAGATGCCATGACAGCGCAACATCCTGCCAAGTGGAGCTTGTACCATAGTCGACTATCATTCAGCCTTAACAGTAAATTAATCAGCCCGTTAGAAGTCATCAATGCGGCCATCGACAGTTATCAAACGAATGCTGAGATTGATATCGCTCAAGTCGAAGGATTTGTGCGGCAGATATTAGGTTGGCGAGAATACGTTCGCGGCATTTACTGGGCGAATATGCCACAGTACGCCAGTACTAACGCGCTCGATGCCCATGGAACACTGCCCGATTATTTTTGGCATGGCGACACTAAGATGAGCTGCATGCGACAAGCCTTATCTCAATCATTAGATTTTGCCTACGCCCATCATATTCAGCGCTTAATGGTGATCGGCAATTTCTGCTTATTAACCGAAATCGAGCCAAATCAAGTCGATGAGTGGTATTTAGGCGTGTATGTTGACGCCATCGAATGGGTTGAAATGCCCAACACCCGCGGCATGGCATTGTTTGCCGACGGCGGCATTGTCGGCACAAAACCCTACGCCGCCAGCGGCTCTTACATCAATAAAATGAGTGATTATTGCAGCGGGTGTCATTACAAGATAAAAGAGCGCAGCGGCACACTCGCCTGCCCGTTCAATAGCTTTTATTGGCGCTTTATGGACAAACACCGCGCGCGATTGTCGCAGAACCCAAGGATCGGCATGCTGTACAACACATGGGACAAGATGGATAAGCCCGTAAGGCACGCCATATTAGCCACGGCCGAGCACAACCTCGTTCATCTAAACCGTTTGTAGCTGAGTAATACTAAGCGTAACTCATTGATATAGTAACTCATTGATATAAATAGCTTGATATAGATATTTGGATAGGGTGAGTTTGCTATGAAAGTACTTATCGTCGGCGGGAGTGGGGGTATTGGCAAAGCCATGGTTAAGCGAATTCAAGAAAGCTATCCCAACGCCACTGTGCACGCCACCTACAGGCATCATCTTCCCCAAGACAGGCAGGAGAAAATCCAATGGCATGCATTAGATGTGACCAATGAAGCTGAGATTAAACAGCTAAGTAAACAACTCACTGAATTAGATTGGATTATTAACTGTGTCGGCATCTTACACACCCAAGATAAAGGGCCAGAAAAAAGCCTACAGTCACTGGATATCGACTTTTTCCAGCACAATTTAACGCTCAATACCCTACCCAGCATCATGTTGGCGAAGCACTTTGCTAAGGCATTAACACAAAGCTACTCGGCAAGATTTGCGGTGATATCGGCGAGAGTCGGCAGTATTACCGATAATAAATTAGGGGGCTGGTACAGCTATCGCGCCTCAAAAGCCGCGCTGAATATGTTTCTCAAAACACTGTCGATTGAGTGGCAACGCACCATGAAACACGGCGTAGTGTTGTCTCTGCATCCGGGCACGACAGACACGCCATTATCTCAGCCATTTCAACAGAGTGTCCCCAAAGGCAAACTGTTTACACCTGAGTATGTCGCCAACTGCTTACTGCCCATCATTGCCAATGCTACACCCGCACAAACAGGGCGTTTTTTTGCCTACGATGGCACAGAGTTACCTTGGTGAAATAAGCTGAAGAGCAAGTCAAGCAGCGGCAACTCCGATGGAGTCTTTCTAAGTTAATAAATCAAAGCAGAGGGTCTCAACACCTTGATAGGATGATGACCCCAACGCACAACCCATCCTTAATCAAACCTTTTCAAGAACACTGAAAAAATAAACAATTGAAATAAATCATTAAATTACTTCAAAACACTCAAGTGCATCACCCTTCCGCTTGGCTAAATCGCTATTACCCAAAAGTCCTAATTCAGATTTAAAAGCGTCTAAATGAACGTTGAAGATAGTTCCTTTGTACGATTGTTAACACTTTTACATTTAAATAACATCTAAGGTCATGCGGTCATTCACGCTTTGCGCAGAATAAAACCCTGAGAATTTCCGCCTGAGCAACAGCTCATTCTATTCGGCCATGGCAGAGGGATGCCGACGACCCTGTAGAAATCACAATAAAAAAACGCTCGCCCGAGCCAGTTAAGCTGTATGGCATTCCAACGTTATTTACAAAACGGAAAAAGGATTTCAAGCATGATGCTAAACAAAAAACTGTCGCTACTCTTCATTGCGGTGTCGGCCACTTTAGGCACATCGGCATTTGCTGCTGATGTTATCGATGTCGGCACTCTTAGAAGCGCGTCTTCAAGCAATAACTTAGTGTCTCAGTTCAGCTTAGACGCAGGTAGCCAACTCAAAGTCGAGAAAAAACTCAACCTAGGTCAAGGCAAGCAAAAACAACGTTTACAACAATATTTCCATGGTGTACCGGTTTATGGTTTCTCTGTTGCGACGTCACAATCGAGCATGGGCTTTTACAGCGACATGTCTGGCCGTGTATTAAAAAATATTGAAAAATCGGCTGATTTTGTCAAACCCACTTTAACGGCTAATAAAGCGTTAGATATTGCGATCCGTGGCAAGTCTGACAAAGCCGTTGCAGGTCTAAAAGCTGAAAACAAACAAGCAAAATTATGGCTTTACCTCGATGATGCCGCTAAAACTCGCCTCGTTTATGTGACCTCATTTGTAGTATATGGCGATGAGCCAAGCCGACCATTCACTATGGTTGACGCGCACTCAGGTGAAGTGATTAAGCGTTGGGAAGGGATTAACCATGCTGCAACCGGCACAGGTCCAGGCGGTAACATTAAGACAGGCCAATACGAATACGGTACTGATTTTTCTAGCTTAGACGTTGAAGTGAGCGGTGACACTTGCACCATGAACTCACCTAACGTGAAAACCGTTAACCTAAACGGTGCCACATCAGGCGCCACACCCTTCTCTTATACTTGTCCGCGCAATACAGTCAAAGAGATCAACGGTGCTTACTCGCCATTAAACGATGCGCACTACTTCGGCAACGTGATCTACAAGATGTATAGCGAGTGGTACAACACTGCACCGTTAACCTTTCAGTTAACGATGCGAGTTCACTACAGCAACAACTACGAAAACGCTTTCTGGGACGGCAGTGCTATGACCTTCGGTGATGGCGCAACAACCTTCCACCCATTAGTGAGCTTAGATGTCTCGGCACACGAAGTGAGTCACGGTTTCACTGAACAAAACTCAGGGCTGGTTTACGCAGATCAATCTGGCGGCATGAACGAAGCCTTCTCAGATATGGCGGGTGAAGCCGCTGAATTTTACATGCACGGCACAAACGACTGGTTAGTCGGCGCCGATATCTTTAAAGGCAGTGGTGCACTGCGCTACATGGCAGATCCAACCTTAGACGGTATCTCAATCGGTCATATCGACGATTACTATGATGGCATCGACGTGCACCACAGTTCAGGTGTATTCAATAAAGCTTTCTACACTTTATCTAACTTACCGGGTTGGGATACGCGCAAAGCATTCCAAACATTTGTAGTCGCTAACCAATTATATTGGACGGCGGACAGCTTATTCTGGCAAGGCGCCTGTGGTGTTAAATCGGCCGCAACTGACTTAGGCTTAAGTGCTGACGATGTGGTTACTGCGTTTGCCGCTGTGGGTATCACACCTTGTGAAACGCCACCACCACCGCCACCACCAGAAGCTACTGAACTCGCCAACGGTGTTGCTGTGACAGGTTTAGCGGGTGCGTCAGGTAGCAAAAAATACTACAAACTAGATGTCGCTAGCGGTGCAACTAACCTGAGCTTCAATATGTCAGGCGGCACAGGTGATGCGGACATGTATGTTAAATTTGGTCAAGCGCCGACGTCTAGCAGCTATGACTGTCGTCCATACAAGTCAGGTAATGCCGAAAGCTGTGCTATTGATCCTGCTCAAACGGGAACTTATTGGGTGATGGTCAGCGGCTATAGCAGCTACACAGGTGTGAGCCTAGTGGGTGCTTATGACGGCGATGACACACCAAACCAAGCTCCAACTGCAGGCTTTACTGCAAGCTTTGCTAACGGTAACGGCAGCTTCACAAGCACCAGTACTGACAGCGATGGCGACCTGACGTCATGGAACTGGGATTTTGGTGATGGTACAAATGCCGCAGGTGCGAGTGTCAATCATCAGTATGCCCAGTCAGGCAGCTACACAGTCACACTGACTGTAACTGACAACGATGGCGCAACAGCAAGCACTTCGGCAGAATTTGCGGTTGAAGTCCCTGAAGTCGCGTTAGAAATGGCAGTAAAAAATGCGAACAAATCTCGTCGCGGTAGCATACGTGTTGCACTCGAATGGGATGGTCACAACGCTGATGAGTACACTATCTTCCGTAACGGTGTTGCGGTGGGTACTTCAAGCAGCTCATCGTTTATTGACCGTTTCACCGACCTAGCTGGCGCAAGCTTCACCTATAAAGTATGTGAAACTAACGGCCCTTGCTCAAACGAAGAAACCGTTACTTTTTAATCGCATAACCTAATCGTGCAATGGCGCTAGCGTAAAATCCTAGCGCTAATTCATCGATTCACTTCTCGTTTTCTTGTTAATGCCACTCGGCCCTTTTGAGTGGCATTTTTTATGGTCAAACGCTCAGCCTCAGCACCTCATCAGGTTTGCCTTAAGCTGTTGCCCCTTGCCCACACGTGGATGAATCGTTACTTCAAATGTCCACTTTCACCCACAGGTTTTTTGAGCAACTTACGTTGTAAGGTGCGACGATGCATTCCCAATTGGCGAGCCGTGGCGGACACATTGCCTTGGTTAGCATTGAGCACTTGCTGAATATGCTCCCACTCCAAACGCTTAGGATTCAGTGGCGAATCGTCGACTTCATCTTCTTGAAGAGTATGGGAATGCCCATCCATTTCAAGTGCGGCGAGCAAGGTTTGGGTATCCACAGGTTTAGCTAAATAATTATCGGCGCCGAGACGAATCGCTTCCACCGCAGTAGCGATACTGGCGTAGCCGGTGAGTAAAACCATAGTCACCTTGGGCAGCAGATGACGCAGCGGCACAATTAACCCTAAGCCATTGGCTTCGGCAAGCTTCATATCTAAAAGAATATGGCTAGGACGAAACTCCCGCGCCACCAGCAGAGCATCGCTGGCATCATGGGTTAATCGGCATTCAAAGCCATGGCGTGTTAATCGGCGGCCTAAAATACTCGCAAGGGAAAGGTCATCCTCTACAATCAACAAACGTTTCATGAATTTACCTCGTCACTAACCTTAGTCTTGTGCGATACAGACGACGCCAGCTCCCTTAATATAGTGAAACGAATTTGTGCCACAGTGCCACCTTGGGGATGATTAGCCAAAATCAACTCTGCGCCCAAACGCTCTAAACTGGCATGACTGAGTAGCAAAGCGACACCTAAACCCTTGGGACTTTCTATGAGTAAGGTGCCCAACTGTGGCAATAAATCGGGCGCGATACCAGTGCCATAATCGCGGATCTGCAAGTAGATCTGCTCTTCGTTTGGCGCTATATCTAAACTGATATCCACATGCGGCGCACCTATGGTTTCGGCGCTAGCGCGGGCAGCATTTTCAATCAAGGCCATGATGGCTGGCGTTAAACTCATATCAGTCAGAATACTTTGCTCTGCCAGTTGTTCAGGCATACAAGTGATCAACCAATTAAGTTCAGTTTGCGGCATTAACAACAAGGTTTTTTGCTTTAAACTGTCCACCAGCTCAATGATCTTTAGTGGGCGCTGGCGGCGATCGCGGATCGACTCCGTCGCTAATCTCAGCTCGGCAAGCGTATGTTCACAGCGACCTAACGCAGTTTCCATCTCGACAATCGTTATCGAGGTATCGCTCATGTCTTCTTTTACTTCATCGAGTAATAACCTCAGACTCGAGAGCGGCGTGGCCAATTGATGCGCCATCTGCGCCGATACTGTACCTAGGGCTAAGAGTTGCTCCTGACGCAATTGCCCTTCGCGCATATAAGCTAACTGCGCATCTTGGCGGCGCATACGCTTAGTGATTAACGCTACGCTGGTTGTCATCACCAAAGCTGAAATCACAAAGTTGAACCACATGCCTAAATAGTGGGAACTCATGTCCATACCGTGGTGCTGCATGGGGGATTCGGGCACAGTAAAGATCATCAGGCTGTAGGCAAAGGTTGAAATAGCCGTCAGTGCCCAAGGCGCCCAGATCGGCAAAGTCACAGCAGCAAGTGCAATCGGCAACAGTAATAACGAGATAAACGCATTGGTCGCGCCGCCGGAAAAGTGCAACCAAGATATCCAAAATAATGTGTCTAAGCTGAGCGCAATAAAAAGGCCGCGCTCCTTAGCAAATAAGGGTTTACGTAGCGCCAATGTGAGCGAAAGGTATAACACCTCTAGCACTAACACATGCACTAACGGCTCCATTTGCAGGCTAAGACCAAAAGTATCGGCGGCAAACGTGGTTAAGCCTATTTGCAGCAACAAACCTAAGGTCCGCAGTAATGCGACTTGGTCGGCAGCCTGTAGACTGGTCCCTAAGATCTTAGCCATGGCGATTCCTACAGAGTGAGTCCGAGCATGGCAAGTGCACCACTCGATTGTGCTAATGCTTGGCGCACGCCAGTGGCAAAATTGATTTCAGAACTAATCCCCAGCGCAGCTAAACGCGCACAGCTTAAGGTGCAATCCCTTGGCCGCTTGGCGTTATCTGTCGGCGTCGACTCAGATGTTAAGTACGCTGTACTGAGTTGTAAAATCTCTCCTAAGGTCAACAACATCTGATACTTAGTCATAGTCTCTGCGGCGCTAAAGTGATAAATCCCCTGCACTATTGGCGCTACAATATGCTGTGCAATCATCTTGTCTATGGCTTGGGCAATATCGGCGGTCGAGGTTGGACTGCGTATCGCCCAATGATCAACACCCTGAGCGCGACGCTCAATCAATTGGTTAACCAGCACTAGCACAGCAGATTCACTCAGCTTTTCTACTTGGCCGTAAAGGATTGGCAAGCGTAGCACGGCAAAATCAGCGCGAGTGTCTAGCACTATCTCTTCGCCCTTTAGCTTAGATTCACCATAAAAATTAACCGGATGAGTGGCTGCATCTTCAGCGTACTTAGGTTGAGTGCCATCGAACACATAGTCAGTGGAAATATAGATAAGCCAAGCATTATTGGCCTTAGCGGCTATAGCTAAGGCTTGGCTGGCGGTTAAGTTAAGCGCCAATGCCGCCTGCGGATTCTGCTCGGAAACATCGGGGCGACGCTCGGCGGCGCAGTGCACTATCACTTGCGGTTGCTCGCGGGCGATAAATGCCTCGACATCCAAAGGGGCGGTAAGATCGAGTTTATGCACTCGTTCACTTGCGCGGCTAAAACCCGTGGCGATAACCTCATGTCCTGTTAATTCAAGCTGTTTTACGACAGCTCGGCCGAGTAGCCCTGTCGCGCCTGTTACCATAATCTTAGCCATATCGCCCCATTCAGTTTCAACGCATATTTATGGCTAACAATTCTAAAAGCTTTTCATATTCAACGCACTTGTTTACTCTTCTAAACCAAACTTACTTAGGGTTAACTCATGCAAGATTAACCCAAATACCCATAGGCAGAATTTGAGTACGACACTTCCTCTGATATTAGCTGGCCCCATGCTGCGCCACTGCGATGCCTCACACTTTACCCTGTGGTTTGTAAGTCGTGAGCCATTAACTGAACTTAAGCTGCGTCTTGGTGAGCAAGAGTACCTATTACAGGATGCAGATTTACACTATGTGCCACTTGGGCAACATGCCCATCAATATCTAATAATACTGTCGCGCCCAGAGTTGCTCGCGCCCAATATCGTCACACCTTACCAAGTGTCTGCCGCTCAGCATGGTGATATTTTTGCCACGATAAGCCAGCTAAACTACGGCGATGCGTCGACGCCAAGTGTACGTTTTACCCCTGAATTAACCCAAGTATTCCACGGTTCCTGCCGCAATCCGCATCACCACAGTGACGATGCACTGGTCGCCGCCGATACCCATTTAGCCAAGATAATCAACAGAGGTGCGGAGGATGATCGCCCTGCACTTATCATAATGAGTGGCGATCAGGTCTATATTGATGATGTTGCGGGACCTATGTTAAGCGCCATAGGGCAAGTCATCGATTTGCTTGGTCTTAAACATGAGCAATTTGAAGGGGCGAACATTGCCAGTAGTGAAGTGCTGCATTATCAGCCCGCCGATTTATATCAGCGCCATAAAAATCTGCTGCCACACACTCAATATCCAGCAAAAACCGCGCTTTGGCGTTGGTATCGCAATCACCCCATTTTTACCTCCTCTATCGCCGTAAATCATTTGGTCAGCCTAAATGAAATCATCGCCCTGTATTTACTCACTTGGTCACCTGAGCTGTGGGAATTAGTGAATATCTCGAAGGATGTCGATGGCTTATCACCCGCCAATACCGCCCGCTGGCAAAATGAGTGGCAACACTTGCTTGGCTTTAAAGCTGGGCTGGGGCAAGTCAGGCGCTTTATGGCGCACATTCCCGTTTATATGATGTTTGATGACCACGACGTCACCGATGATTGGAACCTGACGGCTAAATGGGAACAAGCGGCCTACGAACACGCATTTTCGAAACGCATCATTGGTAATGCCTTAATCGGCTACACCTTATTCCAAGGACTTGGCAACGCGCCTGATAAATTTGCCGCCGATATCCGCCCGCTGCTCGATGCGTTTTTTGCGCGACAAGAAAACGAAAGTCAGGATCTGCTCATCGATGAATTACTTAAATTTGAGCAGTGGCATTACACCTTAGAGTCCTCGCCCAAACTGGTCGTGCTCGATACCCGTACCCGCCGCTGGCGCAGTGAATCTAATCTTGCAAAACCTTCCGGCTTGATGGATTGGGAGGCCTTAATGGATTTGCAGCAAGAGTTACTCGGCCAGTCGAAGGTCATTATCGTCTCACCTGCGCCCATGTTTGGGGTCAAGTTGATTGAAGCTGTTCAGCGTACAGCCACTCTGATCGGCGGTTCCCTGTTAGTAGACGCCGAAAACTGGATGGCCCACCCGGGGGCCGCCAATGCACTGCTGAGTATTTTTATGCACCGTAAAACCCCAGAGGAGTTTGTGATCCTCTCTGGCGATGTGCATTACTCCTTTAGTTACGACATCAGTATTCGTTTTAGACGCAGTAGCCCTAACATCTACCAAATCACCTGCAGCGGTATTAAAAATCACTTCCCTGAGAAGCTGTTACCGATTTTCGATAAACTCAATGGCTGGTTTTATGGCCACTTTTCACCACTTAACTTGCTGACAAAACGTAAACGTATGTTGCTGCGCGGCAGGCGACCAAATGGTGAGCCGAGTAAACGTCTAGTGAATAAAAGCGGAATAGGTATGTTGGAATTAGCTGATGATGGTGCACCAACAAAAATTGCGGTTTTACATGGCGATATGAGCGAAACCCTGTTCGAACCACCCAAACAGGAATAACAGATTAAACGGGTTTATTATGTTTAACCGTTTCAGGCTGAGTGGCACCAGAGCCAGAATCCATCAAGGGCGTATTTTTGGATAACGCTTCATCGGTTTTAGCAGGTTTTGGCTGAGCCTGATTGAAAATCAGTGCTTCTGGCTGCGACTTATTCGACGGTTTTTCATGCGCCATTTGATCCCAAATGATCTTAGGGCTTTGATCTCGCTCGGCATCGGCTTCTGCTGTCGATGTGCCAGACGAACTTGGTTTCTTCGGTTCAATCACCGCACTCGCCTTACGGATCTCGGCGGCAATGTCATTCAGATAAGGCTGCTTAGTCCAGTCACCAAAATACATGGCTCCCACTAATACTGCAGCGCAAAGCAAGATAGAGAAGATCGCAGATTTGGTCATAATGGACTTCCTTTAAACAATCGTAATATGGCTCCCTATGGCAGAGACTCAGATACTGCAGATTGTATTCATACCATCACAGGGCCAAGCACACAATTGCACCCAATTATTTCCTTTAAACAGACTGGAAATAATGCTTTCCGCTGACTAAAACTCAAAACCTTGACATTGCATATCGTGGTGCATCCCGCTCACTGGGTCAATAAAACGTAACCGCTGCGCCATCAACTTAAGAGGCGTGGCAAAGTTATCCGGCCCTTTGGGTAATAAGCTTGGATAAAATCTGTCGTTTAACAATGGCATACCTAAGCTTTGCATATGCACACGAAGTTGGTGGGTTTTACCGGTAATCGGGCTCAAATGAAATAAACCGACATCGCCTTTTACCGCCACTAAACTGATTTCGGAATGGGTATTTGCCTCGCCTTCCACGATTTTCATGGTAAAACTCGGGTCGCTCGGTTGCATACGGTTTGTTACCGTCCAGTGCAATGGCAAAGTTAAGCAGCCCTGTTGATATTGTTCAATAATCTCAGGAGTCAACTTGGCAATCGCTTGATAGTCTTTACGAATCGCATCGTCAATAAAGAGTTGATGATAGAGCGCGCGGGTTTCAGGCGCGACCGTCATCAGGATCACTCCAGCGGTTTCACGATCAAGCCTATGAGCGGGCGCGATAGTATCAATGCCAGTACGCAATCTTAGTCTATGCACCAAACATTCGTTCACATAGTTGCCACTTGGCGTCACAGGCAAAAAGTGTGGCTTATAGGCCAAAATGACATTGTCATCTTGGAATAGGACCTGTTCTTCGAAGGGAATTTTCGCTTCAACCGGCACTTCACGGTAGTAATACACCCGCGCCGCAGGGCGATATTCAGTGTCCAAGGCGATCAAACTGCCATCCCGCCAATGCACTTTTCCATCGAGGATCCGCTGACGCCATATATCTTCACCTATACGGGCAAAATGTTGTGCGAGAAAGGCAAACACTGTGGGTTTATCTGTGACATTCACAGGAAGCACTATGTAAGAAGGTTGGGCGGCGCGGGCAGATGCAGTCATATCACAAAAAAAGCGGCTATAGAAAGCCGCTATTCTAGCCTTTTTGTGGTTTTTCAGTCCACATGGGACTTGATGAGTTGCAGCACGAAGTCCAAGGTTTTGTGGCAATCTGGCTGATTCACTAACACTAATTTATCTTTGTTATACATAGGCAAAACCTCGAGCCAGCGTTGGCTCACCCAAGCGGCGTCTTCCAAATGCACTTGAGAATAAAGCTCAAACAGATCGGGATTCACCTCATAAAATTGCTCTAATGCGGCGCTTATCAACTCAAATTCACCTTTAATCGGCTCTTCTTGCCAGTTACGGCAAGGTAAAGTACGCGCCATCCACAGCTTATCTTTGGCCTGCGCCGCTGAGAGGATGCTGACGCGTTGACGCCCTTCGAGCACTATGCTGAGTGAATCATCTTCTAGCTGATTAAAATCGATAATGTCACATTGGGTGGCAGTGGGATAACAGGGCGGACTACCACTGGGTCTAATGGTGGCAAAGGCGAGCACATACTTGCCCTTGAATACATCGGCCACCATGCGCAGATGACCTGGGTCAACCACACGAACCTCCACCCGTCCCTGTGGCAGTAACAAGGCATCGCGCATGAGTAACGCCATTTCTCGTGTTTGCATAGCAACCTCCTGCCCCAAATAGAAGGAAACGAACTCAATGCATTCATATTTCCTATTATTGTAGAGTGTAGCAGGTGAAAGAATTTCCTTCCTGAAGCCGCTGAGCGCACAAAGAAATTTGCGACCCCACTATTTTGAATCAGGGCATTTCGACCACGTCATGTCAAACCCAGTTTTCGAGACCAAATCACTTCAACCTAAAAGTGCTCTAGCCGATCCAGCACATTTCCCCTCGCAACAACCTCGGCAAACTCCTCGGCCAGACGTTCACTTAAGGCCACAGACGTACGCCAATATTGCATCCGTTGCACCGTATCCAGTTGTTTAAAATCTTCGCGGTCGGGGATTTTGCCAAAGGGTAATGAAGCCACAAATTCGACCGTTGGCGCCAACACGAGTGCATTGTGATAATTGGCTCGACCTTGACGCCACTTCAAGGATTTATCGAACCATCCTGGGCTGATCGTCGGATAAAAATGTGGATACAGCGTCAGCCCTGTGGCGTGGGATAAAGGCAAATCGAAGTGATAGTCGGTAATGCCGCCATCGTAATATTGTCCATCGGCAACGCCCTCAATTTGCGGCACTGGGGCTAGCAACAAAGGAATAGACCCCGTTGCTAACATCACAGCATCGACATTGGCCTCGGTTAATTCGGCCTGCCGACTGGGTAAATCATTGAGTTGCAAAAAGGGGGATGCTGCAGCTTGTTGACTAAAGACCACACGTTCAAAATGCCAGCCTAAACTTCGGCGGCTCAATAAGTTGGTCGCCGCCGTCATCGCCAGCCCCGCAGCGAGTGGTAACTTAGCCGTTAAACGATTTAAATGTTTGCCGCGGCACACCAACAAATGACTGTGGATATGAGAATTGTTGACGATCTCACTACCACCACTGGCGCCTAAAATCCCCTGCACTACGCCTTTAACTTGTGCACTGACTTCCTGCGGGGTTGGCATGCTGTCGTAACGCTGACCAATATAAAAATCCTCTAAGCGGCCATAGGCAGCAAGGGGATCTTGCTGCGCCAAACACGCTAAACGCCACGCCCCTGAAGATGCGCCGAGTGTATAAAGCGGTGTTTGTCTGGCTTTGAAAAACTCAGAAAACAGATACTTATCTAACCAAGCGATACCAAGCCATTTGGGTCCACCAGAGGCGGCAAGTAACTGGGTAAAATGTTCAGATTTAAGACCTTGTTCTGCCAAGGTATTAAATGCCGTTGCTCCCGCGAGAAATCGTAACGCTGACAAATCTGTGTTCCTTCAAACCAATGCCATCAAAGCGAAATAACGCATTAAACCACGATGGCGCACGTCAATAAACAATTCATATCATCGAGTTAACTCAGCCGCAATGTGCATGCGACAACCTGTATTGTGCCGTACGAAGCCTCAAAAGCACGCAGGTCGATAGTGAGGTTTTCATCAATATATTCAACTACATTTTAAATATTATTTAGAACACTAGGCTCTGAGTTAGCACATTTACGTCTAAATGTAACAATTGTTACAATGATAACCTTCTCGGCATCAGATTGTTATTTTATCTGCACACCTAAGTTCGAGTATTGGGTCACAAACATCATTGAGAGGTTTTTATGCGTCTAGCCGTTATCGCATTGGCAGTGTCATCCACACTGGTTATTCCAGCAGTCCAAGCCGAAGAGCAACAAACAGGCTTCGAAAAAATCGAGATCATAGGCTCACGCATAGCACTACGCACGGCAACTGACAGTGTTGCCCCGGTCGATATCATTACTGCCGAACAACTCGAATCAACAGGTATGACGGAAACCGCTAAAGCGCTGCAATTTGCGGCGCCAAGCTATAGCTTTCCATTCTCCTCGGTGACTGACGGTTCAGATGCGGTGCGCCCTGCGAGCTTACGCGGCCTGTCGCCAGACCACACCTTAGTACTCGTAAATGGCAAACGTCGCCATGGTTCTGCTCTAGTACATTTAAGCGGCACCATGGGAAAAGGCTCCTCTAACGTCGATTTAAATGCGATTCCAATGACAGCGATAAAACGCATTGAAATTCTCCGAGATGGAGCCTCGGCACAATACGGTTCAGATGCGATTGCTGGCGTGATTAACGTGGTACTCAAGGACAGCGATCAAGGGGGAAGCGTCTCTGCGCAAGCCGGACAAACCTACCAAGGTGACGGTGAGCAATGGCGTGTAGGCGTTAACCATGGGATCAGTTTAAGCAATGATGGCTTTGTCAATGTCGCCCTCGAAGCGCATCACAAAGACAGCACAAACCGCGTAGGGTTAGATCCACGGCAGCAATACCCTAAGTTAGCAGATGGCTCAGCAGATCCGCGCGAAGCGACATTTAACCGTAAGAGCCACCACGTTGGTGATGCCGAATATGATAATGTCGGTTTGTTTATCAATGCGGCTCAGCCAATATCTACCGACGGAAAACTGTATGCCTTTGGGGGTATTAGCCAACGTGAAACTAAATCGGGTGCTTTTTACCGTTTAGCTCTCGATGCCCGTAACTTACCCGAAGTGTATCCAGACGGTTTTTTACCGCAAATTAACCCCAAAATTATCGATTCATCTCTTACCCTAGGCTATGAATTCAACCTAAGTGACTGGGATATTGATACCTCAGTGGGATATGGCAAAAATTCATTTAACTATAATATCGTCAATACCTTAAATGCTTCCTTAGGCCCTGAAACTCCTACCGAGTTTGACGCAGGAACGTTATCGACCCGTGAAGCCAATATCAATTTGGATATTTCCCGTTATTTTGCCTTTATAAACGATTCTGAAATTCTGTTTGCGACCGGTGTTTCGTGGCGCCAAAACGGCTATGAAATTGAAGCCGGAGAAGAAGATTCGTATATCAATGGTGGCTATAATGGCAAAGCAGCGGGTAGCCAAGGCTTCACCGGTTTTACCCCTGAGTCTGAGGTTGATGAAACGCGCGATAACACAGGCATTTATGCCGAACTTGAAAACCAATTAACCAACGAGTTTTACTGGGCGGCAGCGCTACGCTACGAAAACTACTCTGACTTTGGCGGCAACACGAGCTGGAAACTCGCGGGTCGTTACGACTTTACCGACAACTTAGCCCTGCGTGGCACTATCAATACAGGCTTTAGAGCGCCGAGCGTACAACAACTGTACTTCAGCAATATCTCGACGTTATTTAATCCCGATCCAGTGACGGGGCAACTGGTTCCTATTGAATCAGGTACTTTCAACACCTTATCACCAGTGACAAAGGCGCTTGGGATTAACGAGCTAGAACCTGAAATATCTCAATCATTCAGTCTCGGTCTTGTTTATACCAATAACGCTGGCCTCGCGGTAACGCTCGACACTTACCAAATCGAGATTGATGACCGCATCATTTTATCTGGCGCTCTAAGACCCGCTGATAGCCCCGCGGTTGCGACCGCACTAGCAGGTACCAATGCTGATTCAGCACGCTTCTTCGTCAATGCCGTCGATAGCCGAACTCGCGGAGTCGATCTTGTTGTTAGCCAAGACTTTGATATTGGCACTTGGGGCGATTTACGGGCGAACTTAGCCTATGCCTATAATAAAACCGGGATCCAAGACATCAATCTACCCTCTATTTTAGGCGGATTAGACAAGAAACTCTTTGATAGTATAGAAAGAACCCGCATGACGTCTGCTACGCCGCATAACACGGGCAGTATTGGGCTGACCCATGAACTCGGGGATTTTAAAACCAATATCCGCTTAAACTACTTTGGTGACTATAGTGAAGGTTATTCAACGGGCGATGTAAACTATAGCGATCAATGGGTGATGGATCTGTCGGTAAGATACGCCGCCACTGATGCGCTAAGCTTTACCGCTGGGGTGCAAAACTTGTTTGATGTGTATCCAGAAAAACGACCAGATAACAATAACTTCAATGGTATCTTCGTATACCCATTAACCAATACCCCCTTTGGCTTTAATGGTGGCTACTACTTTTTAGAAGCCAAATACACTTACTAAACTCGTTTTAGCTAAGTTTAATAATACTTGATGTAGAAACAGGTCATTCAATGGCCTGTTTTTTATGCCGACATGTTTAGACCTGCTTCCAATCGACAAAGCTTATGTCCTAACTGTGATGATCAGATTATAATCTTTACCATTCGCCCATTTCACTTCCGCCATGTCGAGTAACCGATGATCGTCGATACCTTAAAAAACCGCCATATTTATCAATCCTTAAGCCCTCGGCTTGCGACTGCATTAGAACATCTAGCGACGACCGACTTTAGTCAGCTACCCGTAGGCAATTATCCCCTCGATGGCGACAATATTTTTGTGATAGTAAATGACTATCAAACCAAGCATAAGTCGACAGAACCCTTTGAAGTTCATCAAAAATATATCGATGTGCAATATGTTTTCAGCGGTGAAGAAGAGTTTGGTTACTTGCCACTAGCGGAGCAAACACCCTCGAAACCCTATTTTGAAAAACACGATTACGCCGAGTTTGATTACGAGGCAAACCAAGCCAATGCCTCTTATATCAAACTCAAAGCAGGCATGTTTGCGTTATTTTTCCCCGGTGACATGCATATGCCCGGCACAGGCGATATCGCCACGGCGGTGCGTAAAGTCGTGATAAAAGTGAAGATCTAAACCTTAAGCCATCTTTGCCGAACCTGAGCGTTCGATTTTTAGAAAAATAGCAACTGAAGAGCGCAGTGATATGCGCTTTGGCTATTTCCGATTAAAGCCAAATATTGCTAAAATTGTCACAAATTTAAAGGAGAGTCCCTGAAATGCCCATTTACGTTGTCGGTCACAAGATCCCCGATTCAGATTCAATCTGCGGTGCTATCGCGTTAGCCTATTTAAAAAACCAAATCGGTGAAGAAGCCATTGCCGCACGTTTAGGTGAATTGTCACCCGAAACCGCTTTTATTCTGAAACGTTTCGGCTTCGAAGCACCGGAATACAAAACCAGCTACGCTGGCGAGCAAGTGTATATCGTTGACCATTCAGAACTGACTCAAGCACCGGATGATATCGCCCAAGCGACTATCGTCGGGATTGTTGATCACCACAAGTTAGGCGATCTGACCACAGATACCCCGTTAGAATGCTGGATCCGCCCAGTAGGTTGCAGCAACACAGTGATCAAGATGATGTTCGACTTTTACCAAGTCGCTATCCCTAAAAATATCGCTGGCATCATGATGTGCGCCATTTTGAGCGATACCGTGATTTTCAAATCACCCACTTGTACCACTGCCGACATTCGCTGCGTTGAAGCATTAGCTGAGATCGCTGGCGTTGAAGATTTCAAAGAACTGGGCATGGAAATGTTCAAAGTGAAATCCGCCGTCCAAGGCACACCAGCACGCGACCTCGTTATGCGTGACTTTAAAGACTTCAACATGAACGGTAACTTGGTCGGTATCGGCCAGTTAGAAGTGATCGACCTGTCAGTATTTGACGATATCAAGGCCGAGCTAGAAGCCGATATCAAAGCACTCAAAGTGGAAGGTAACCGCCACAGCGTTTTATTACTGCTGACTGACATCATGAAAGAAGGTTCAGAGTTGTTGATTGTGTCTGACGATACGCAGCTGACCCAACGTGCCTACGGTAAAGATACCGTCGATGGCAAAGTGTGGTTAGACGGCGTATTAAGCCGTAAGAAACAAGTAGTACCACAGCTACAAGCTGCATTCGCCTAGACATTATATCGTCGCCGAATCGCAACAGTAATAGCGTATTAAGGCCGAACTCAGTTCGGCCTTTTATATTTTTAAGACAAAATTGATATCCTCAGTGCCTTAGCCCTGCTAATCACTGCAAATGAAAACGGGCATGAAACTTTGCTCATAAATCTATCCAGCCAGAGAAGTTGGCGAGTATGATGGGCCAATCTTCACACTAATTTGATCACTTTCATCTATGCCAGAAGCGCTACAACATATCATCACCGAACTCACGCCTTGGCTGCAGCAATATGGCTATGTGCTGCTATTTGTCGCGATTGCTGTCGAGGGTTTTGGTATTCCAGCGCCAGGGCAATCCTTATTAATTGTCGCCAGTTTATTAGCCGCTACAGGGCAAATGTCGCTACCATTGGTGTTAATCGTCGCTGCTTGCGCTGCACTCTGCGGTAACAGTTTAGGATATTTTATCGGCTGGCGCTTTGGCGACGTATTACTCAAAAAAGGTTGGATAAAGCCGCAATTGGAAGACAAAATCCATGGCGTTATCGGTCAATATGGCATTGCCGCTTTAGTGTTGAGTCGTTTTGTTGAGGGATTAAAACAATTTATGTTTATCGGCTGCGGTCTCGCTAAAATGCCACTAAAACAATTTGTGATTGGCAATGCTCTCGCCACTAGCATTTGGGTGACGCTCTTTGGATTAGGCCCAGTGTTAATCCGCGATGAAATCGCTCCCATGCTGGCGTTTTACCACCAGCATAAGTACCCCACATGGGCCATGGTCAGCCTGATACTCGCCGCACTAATCACTTTTACTTGGCGCAGGTGGCAAACCAAAAATCCGTAGTAGGCAATTAAGCCTTGCTTACTACTTAAAATAGTTAAGTTACCGTTAGCCACATACTAATTGCGTTTGTTGCTTACAGGCATTTTGAGATTGTTCCGTCGACTCATTGCCTATACAAAAATCTAACCTTATGGTTCTTCTTTCAGAAGTCATTACGTTCGTAGCGGCAGTGGGCACCCAGTTCCATTTTTTTAATATCTGACTTGAGTATTTACCCAGCGATTTTTGAGGAACAGATTTAACGACTTCGATATTTTCGGCCTTACCCGACTCTGAAATATCAAAAGACATGACAGCACAACCAGCAATGCCCGAACGAGCGAGTTCCATTGGATATTGCGGGGCACTTTTATTTTCACGTTCCCAAATAAAACCACTCGTTGGTTTTATATCTGTAACTTGCACATCCCCATACACATTATGACTTTTTGCAAAACAATAGTTTGATACCGCAAAAATAACCAAGGCGGATAAAATTGAACACTTCATATACACTCCATTGTTTAATGAATTAAAATAATGCCTTATCACTAATTATCTTTTGATTAATAACCACTAACCCTGATAGTACTTAAGTGGTTAATAACATTAATATTCCTAATACTTATTCACTCAAACCAATGACTCTAAATAAATAGTAAGCCAAAGTTTATTTCAATTTACAAGTTAACCTACCGAACTTAGCACTCCATCGCAAGACTTGACGATGAATGTCGAAATATTTTTTTAATTTTAATGAGTAAAATAAATTTACTTATGAACCATTTATTAAAAATAAAAAGCGCTTTTACGTTGTTTGGAACACACATTGAAAGCACTTTCAAAACAAGGTTAAGCTCTTTAAAACTCAATCACTTTATGCCTTCAGTTTCAACCTTAGGTTGAGGTTCTGCACCGTCATTTGGCTTAGCCTCAGGCTTTGATTCCGGCGCTTTAATTGGCGCGGGTGGCGCCTCAGTCGCAGCAGGCTTATCTTGTTCCTGTGATACGTTTGGCTCCTGCAATGGTGCATTAACCTTAGGTGTCGATGAGCTTTGCTCTTCAGGTAAAGGCTCGACAATAATCACTGGCTCTTGTGGCACAGGCGTTTCACCTTCGGTAGATGTTGCCGCTTCTGACTCTGGCGCTAAGGTGCCGAGATCTTGGTTCGCAGGGCTTTCCACCGCATGTTTAGGTAATTGATTTCGATATAAATCAATCATACGCATCACCTCAGACAAGGCTTTACCATGCTCTGGAGTGAGAATGCCATTGTGCCCAGAGACGATTTCGTCCGACACGGCCAGTACCCATACGGCTTGCATATTGGCATCGGGGCAGGTTTGCACGGTACGACGAGCCTGCAGGCGAGCACGAATTTTCCAGCCTGATTGAGGCAGCGTCATCATACAGCCAGGGATTTGATCGTGCGCCATCAAGGCCGAAGGCATCTTCATTGGTGTAGTGCAATTGCCACCAGAGCATTTGTCAATATCGTGAGTAATAGCCCAAGAGTTCCCTACAGCGCGCTCGCCGTCCTTGATGTAATTGAAGGCTTCTTTCACTGCAAAATCCCCCTTCGATTGCAACACCACCATACTCGGTTTTTGTCTATCTAAGCTCACCAACGTATCTAATGGCTGATACTCTTTAGCAGGTACGGCAGGATTTAACAGTAAGAATAAATTAGGATTATCCTGCTGATTATCAATGGCGGCTTTGATGCGATCTTTACTCGCATGCAAAACAACAGCACCGCCAAGACTATGGCCAATCACAGTGTACCGCAGCAGTTTATGCTGTGTTACTAAGCTATCAAGCTTATCCAGCAGCTGTGATAGACCTAACTGCCCGATACGTTTAGCAACCCGTTTACGCTGTAAAATAGTGGGAAAATCTAAGGGTTCAATCCAACTTTTTGCATCATCTGAGCCATCGATCCAAAAAGGATCGTATTTATCGCCCCGCCAGCCAATATACAAACCCAACAAGTTGCGCTGGGTATCGGACGCGGCCATTTGCTGATAAAACTGCTCAAAGGCAATAAAGTTTTCATCCTTAGGCTCAGCGCTATGATGCCAGCCATGGACAAAAATCAATAATTCAGGGATCTGTGCAGGCTCTGGGTGTAAAATTCGCGTCTCTAAACCTTGCCATTGCCTTTCGTCGTGGGGCTGACCTTTATCATTAAACTCAATCACATGAAAATTTTGCTTAGCGATATCAGGGCCGGGGATGTGGTAAGCCTGATCTGGAATAAAAGGAAGTAGGACACAAAGTAATAACAACATTAAAAACAGTAACTTGTACTGAGTAAACTTTTTCAGGCTCATTTATAACAACATAATTAACGGCCAGGCTAGGCCAAAATAGACATGCTGAAAGGGACTAACAGCAAAATTGACGAAATTATACGCTAACGCCATTAACCCAGCTAGTGCCTAAGTTGCTTTTCATCTGAACAGCAATGCTGTTTAACGCCAAGTATCGGGAAGCGTGACTTGGCTCCATAACTCTTGGCACAGCGGCTGACTATTGTGCCAGTCGCCGCCGTTAATCCATTTAACGAGGGTATCCCCCACCTTTGGATATGCGATTGGATTAGGCGATGCCGTTTTAAGCCAGCGCTTAACTATGTTCACATCGAGACTCATCATGCTATCTGCAGCCGCTAAAAGTTGTAACGCCGCCACATTCGATAACTGCTCAAACTGGCCAATCAGTGGTTTGACTAAGAGTTTTTTACCTAAGGTTAATGCCTCGCTGGCAAGCTCAAAACCCGCATTGCCTATCACACCACCGCAGCTGGCAAGATGTTGCTTAAACCCTTCACGATTAAAACCGTGCCATTTAATATGTTCAGCAACTTGGCCTTTAGGTTGTTGGCTGTGATATACCAAAAACTGATAATCACTAAAATGAGACAGAAAATGAGCAATCATATCCGCATCTTCAAAAGGCAAATAAACTAAAATCTGATGCGTGTGTTCAAATGGGCTGGCATCCACTTCGACAAAAGGCGGCAAAATAGGGAAGCCAAAATGATGCCAATGACACCCCAGCGCCACATCCACTGGAGCAAAATAATTGAGCAGCATCTCATTAAACCAAGTGCTACCGAGTTTTGGCACCGGATGAGTTAACGCCGCCTGATGGCTAATACCAATGGATGGCACGCCTTGGCGCCGCGCAGCCCAAGCCGACACAGGTTCAAAGTCGTTGAGTACTAAATCGTAGCAACTGAGATCTAATGCTTTAATATCTTTAAATAACGACAAGGACAAATTTTGCCGGACAGTTTGTGGCACATTCACGCGCCCGGAGTGCGTCGCAAACGTCATTCCCGCTTGAACGCGATAATCGCCAAAGCACTCCATATCGAAAAACTGATCAGGCTTACGCCCCGAAAATAGAAAGTCCACTTCAATATCTTGTTTCATCAATGCTTTAGCCATGACGCGTGCACGACTTAAGTGGCCATTCCCTGTGCCTTGAACTCCGTAGAGTATTCGCATTACGTATCCTTAAACTGATGAGTGAAGGAGAATTCCCACTAATAAAATGATTAACAGGCGCATATTTGAATTAAATCACTGGATGAACCAGCAATACCGACCCAATCCCCAATGAGGCTCCCGCCAGAATATCTAAGGGATAATGCACGCCAAGTGCAATACGTGAGCCCCCTATGCTAAAAGCCCATAAATACGCAACAGGAGCTGCCGCTGGATAGATTTGCGCCACGCTCGTTGCCATCACAAAGGCCGCAGCTGTATGACCAGACGGTAAGCTGAAGCGATCCGATGGTTCAAAACCACTCTCAAATCCCACTAATGCATGGCATGGCCGTGTGCGACGAATACTATTTTTCAATAGTAAATACAGAGGTAACTCAACCAAAAAACTCGCTAACATCAAATTAAATAGAGCCTGCCCTTGAGCGTGCGTCAGCATCAAACCCACGGACAAATATAAATACACATGCCCATCGCCACTCGCTGACACCCGCTTTGCATGGGCATATAAACCATGGTGCTGGGTGAAGCTCACGATATGGCAAAACATTCGCTTATCTAAGTCTGCAACGTAACTCAACATAAAACAGGCTCCTTGCTGGCATACCAGCGAGTTTTACTGCGATGTTAATCTGTGCATTCTCTCGACGACGCTTAGAGTGCTTAGTCTGCAACCAACCGACTCACCAAGGCTCTATTCACGATTGAATTCGTTATTGACTGCTCACGGCTAATTTACTGTTTGCTAATAGTTAAACCTAAATCACATTAGCTAAAGCACTATTAGATAGCTTGAGACTAAGAAAGACCTGTGACGGCTAAGTGACATCTGCTCGAAGGTTTTATGACAAGAAGCATGGCTGAGGTTTTGATCTAGAAGGATTCTAGGGACGTTATGCTGGGGCTAAGGGATTTATTTAGAAATAGCGATAGGACTGAGACAGGATATTGTGTTGCTCTAAACGTTAATCTCAAGAGCAACACAATCCAATAAAACTTAGGCTGCGGCGGGAGTATTTGCCTTAGCACGGTAAATTTTTGTCAAATGGTAAATATTAATACAAGCAACAAACGCATTCATGCCGGCCACAGGCCAAGCAGAAATAAACACCCCATAAACCACAAACAGAGTGCATCCTACAAAATTCAACCATCGCAACCAAATGATATTCTTCATCATTAGAGAGATCGCCACCATTATAGAGGCAAAATAACCAATAATTTCAATCGTATTTACAGCTTCCATAGGCACCTCTCGAAGGCCCTCTACCGTCCATAAGCGTAACGGGGGGTCCATGCCCCTAAAGCAAATTAAGTTAAGTAAGTTAATTTAAACTTGGGATATAATACCAAAGTGCGCAACAGAGTTGTAATAAAAAACCGTTATTTAATGACCAATATCAAGTTTTACCGAATAAATTCTATAGTGTGACGAAAATTTACTACAGATGTGTTAACAGCCAAGTGGCAACAATACCGTGATTGATAACACTTTTCTTTTCAATAATCCCTTTTATACTGGCGTAAACTCGCTAAACTGTACGCAACGCGGATCAATAGGAGTGTAAATATGGAATACAACACCTCAGAACTATGTGACATGTACTTAGATGTCGTAGATGTAGTCGAGCCCATGTTCAGTAACTACGGTGGTTGTAGCTCTTTTGGCGGTTCTATTAGCACCATCAAGTGCTTTGAAGACAACGGCCTAATTACCGAAGTCCTACAAGAGGATGGCCAAGGTAAAGTCTTACTCATTGATGGCGGTGGCTCATTACGCCGTGCGCTGATCGATGGCGCTATCGCAGAACTTGCGGTCAGCAACAACTGGGAAGGCATTATCGTTTACGGTTCTGTGCGCGATGTGGATGCATTGGAAGAGTTAGACATTGGAATTCAGGCCCTTGCCTCTATTCCAGTGGGTGCTGATAGCAATTCAGTGGGCGAAGTGGAAATTCCAGTCAATTTTGGCGGTGTGACTTTCTTACCCGGCGATCACATTTATGCTGATAACACAGGTGTGATTTTATCACCTGAACCACTCGACATTGAGTAGTCTCACTGTTCAGTCAAGAAAGCCAGCTAAGCTGGCTTTTTTATTCACTATTTTCAGCGTTTCCCCATTGAATCCTCGCCCTACTCTGGCCACAATAGCTCGACTCTGGCCGAATAAGAATATCAATCTATGCCTGAATTTATTCCTTTTACCCATACCGATATCGCCTCACTCGTCAGCACAAGAACGGGCGAAACTAAGCTAGGCCAATGCGTCCACCTGGCCAATCACGAACACACGTTAGAGACCATACTCGCGACTGCAAAAGCTCACGGTGCATGCTTTGCCATTATCGGCGTTGGCGAAGATATAGGCCCACGTGCTAATTTAGGCCGCGGCGGTGCAACCGATGCGTTCACAACCAGTATGCGCCAATGGCTCAATTTACAATCGAATCGTTTTCTTTCTGGCGCCGAATGCCTAGTGTTAGGCCAAGTGAACACCGCCGATCTGCAGCAACAAACTACGAGCAATACAACAGCTAACAGTGACGTCACCTTAGATGAATTACGTGATGCAGTGGAACTACTCGATGAGCGCGTGATCTGTATCGTCAGTGCTATTTTAAAAGCGGGTTTAGAACCCATACTCATCGGCGGCGGCCACAACAATGCCTATGGTTTGTTGATGGCAACCTACGGCCACTACCAACGCCAAGTCGCCGCGGTGAATCTCGATCCTCATTCGGATTTTCGCCTGCTCGAAGGCCGTCACAGCGGCAATGGTTTTAGTTATGCAGCCGATCGCGGCGCCTTAGGTTGCTACCATGTACTGGGTTTACACGAGTTAAAAAACAGCGAAGCCAACCTAAGCCAACTCAGCGAATTTGGGGGAACTTGGCATAGCTTGCAACAAATTTGGGTTCGCCGTGAAATCAGCCTTAACCAAGCTTTACTTGAAATCGCCGCCAAACTAAATGACACAGGTTTACCCGTAGGATTAGAACTTGACGTCGATGCTATCGCTAAAATGCCCAGTAGCGCTTCAACCGCTGCAGGTGTGCCATTGCTCGATGCGGCGCATTATGTCAGCTATATCGCCCGCCACTGCCCATGCGCATATTTGCATTTAGCCGAGGCTGCACCAAGTTGCCACGAAGCTGGGATTGAAGCCGGTTTTAGGGATGTTGGCCAAAGCCTAAGCGAGCTTATCTACGCTTATGTGCAGGCTCGCATGCAATTTTTGGCGCAATGAATATCACCAGTTGCACCCAACTGGACGCTAAGCTATTCACCAAATCCTGATATTGTGGTCTAATGCCAGTCCATTTTACGTGGTCGCTAAGCACTTAATCCTACGACTGTTCAGGAGTGCCTCAAGCTAAGGCATTGCAGTTAGTTTACTAGCTCGATCACAGAGTGATAGATCAAAGATTCAGCAAATGCAGGCGATGGCTTACACTCGCAACTAATACATTGCAAAACAATAGGAACACATTGATGTCTGAGGGCGAATCTAAAAGTACCCACTTTGGTTACAAAACCGTAGAGGCCGATAAAAAGGCTGAACTCGTTGCCGGCGTGTTTCATTCTGTTGCCGCTAAGTACGACATAATGAACGATGTGATGTCCTTCGGCATTCACCGTTTTTGGAAGCGTTACACCATTGAAGTCTCTGGCGCACGTCCCGGCATGAAAGTGCTCGATTTGGCCGGCGGCACAGGTGACTTAACCGCAAAATTCTCTCACTTAGTGGGCGATAAAGGTGAAGTGGTTTTAGCTGACATTAACGATTCCATGTTGAAAGTCGGGCGCACTAAACTGCGTGACAAGGGCATAGTCAACAATGTCAGTTATGTGCAAGCCAACGCCGAAGCACTGCCGTTTCCCGATAACCACTTCGACATCATTACCATCGCCTTTGGTCTGCGTAACGTGACGGATAAAGATGCAGCACTGCGTTCAATGAACCGCGTGCTTAAGCCCGGTGGCAAGTTATTAGTGCTTGAGTTCTCTAAGCCTCAGCATGAAATCATGCGCAAAGTGTATGATTTATATAGCTTCAAAGTCTTACCTAAGATGGGCGAACTCATCACTAAAGATGCCGACAGCTATGAATATCTGGCTGAATCGATTCGTATGCATCCAGATCAAGATACATTAAAGCAAATGATGGTTGATGCAGGCTTTGAACAAGTCGACTACACCAACATGACCGACGGCATTGTCGCATTGCACCGTGGTTATAAATTCTAATGATGCCGCAAGAAGTTGTGCTGCTTGCCTGCGCCGCAATTGAAACGGGTCTGAAAAAACTTCAGGCCCAAGCGGGCGACGATTATTCGCGCCAGCGCCAGTTGCATGGCAAAGTGTTTCGTATCCAATTATCGCAGCTCAGCTGGCCATTCTATTTAGTGTTTGCCAAAGAGATCCAAGTACTGAGCCGCTATGAAGGCGATGTTGATGTCAGTCTACATGCCGATGCGACGACGCTTTACCGCGTGTCCGAAGGCGCCAACCTAACTGAACTAATCAAGCAAGATAAACTCAAGCTTGAGGGCGATCTCAATTTATTACAAAGCTTTAGCCAATATCTACGCGGTATCGAGTTTGACTTTGCCGAGCCAGTTTCCCGTTATTTAGGTGATGGTCCCACTCACAAACTCATCTGTTCTAGCCATCTGGCAAAAGACTTTGCACTCGAAGTGTTGCGTAAAACCCGCTCCCACTTAGGGCAACTCGCAGTTGAAGAGTATCGCCTCGCACCGCACCCAATTGAGTTAATGCACTTTCGCGATCAAATGGATGATTTAGTTGCCGACACTCGCGCGATTGAACAACGGATTGCCCAATTAAGAGACCAAATTAAGCCATGACCTTTGCCAGTATCCGCCGCGGTTACCACGTCATCAAGACCTTACTTCAGTACGGGTTAGATGACGTATTGCCGCCAAAGATGACACCTTGGTACTTTAAGCTCGCCCGTAACAGCCTATTCTGGATCCGCAATAAGCATAAAAATAAGCCCGGTGGCGAACGCTTAAAACTGGCGATGCAGGAACTCGGCCCCGTTTATATCAAGCTTGGGCAAATGCTCTCAACCCGCCGCGATTTACTCAGCGATGAATGGGCCAGTGAATTGGCCATGCTACAGGACAAGGTGCCGCCCTTTGATGGTGCACTTGCCCGCCAAGCGATTGAAGCTGAGCTAAAAGCGCCGATTGAATCGCTATTCGATGACTTTAATGAAACGCCACTGGCCTCAGCCTCTATTTCTCAGGTGCATACCGCGACCCTCAAATCTAACGGCAAAGACGTCGTACTTAAGGTGCTACGCCCGAATGTAGAAGCCAAGATTCAAGCCGATCTGCAGTTGATGTCGCAAACGGCCAAACTGATTGAATACCTCCTCGGTGAAGGTAACCGACTGCGCCCTGCTGAAGTGATCGAAGATTACCGCGTGACCATTTTAGGCGAGTTAAACCTTAAGCTCGAAGCCTTAAACGCAGTCAAGCTACGCAACAACTTCCTCAACTCAGATGCGCTCTATGTGCCTTATGTGTATGAAGAGTTTTGCTATCCACGCCTGATGGTGATGGAACGTATTTACGGTATTTCTGTCTCGGATATTGCCGCCCTTAAAGCGCAAGGTACCAACTTTAAGTTATTGGCCGAGCGGGGTGTTGAACTATTTTTTACCCAAGTATTCCGCGATAACTTTTTCCATGCCGACATGCATCCGGGCAATATCTTTATTTCCCGCGATCATCCTGAGAACCCATACTACATTGGGCTCGACTGCGGCATTATGGGCACACTCAGCGAAGTCGATAAGCGCTATCTCGCCGAGAATTTCCTCGCCTTCTTTAATCGCGATTATCACAGAATTGCCCAGCTCTATATTGAGTCTGGCTGGGTATCGGAAAAAACCGATCTACAAGCTTTTGAACAGGCCATCAAAGTGGTGTGTGAACCTATGTTCAACAAGCCGCTCGACGAGATCTCCTTTGGTCATGTGTTACTGGAATTATTCCGCACTGCGCGCCACTTCGATATCGTGGTGCAACCGCAATTGGTATTGTTGGAAAAAACCTTACTCTACATCGAAGGCTTAGGTCGTCAGCTGTATCCGCAGTTGGATTTATGGCAAACCGCCAAACCCTTTTTAGAGCAGTGGATGGCCGACCAAGTCGGTCCTAAAGCTATGTTTAAAAAGGTATCCACAAAACTGCCATATTGGGCTGATAAACTACCTGAATTCCCTGAACTAATTTACGATAATCTTAAGTTAGGCAGGAAATTGCTGAGTTCTCAGCAACAAATGCTAGATAAGTATTTGAAATATCAGCAGCAGGCACACAAGAGTAACTACTTGCTTATCACTTCTGCCGTTTTATTGATCTGTGGCACGTTATTGATTAATAGAGACGCTACACTATGGACCCCTTATGTTTGTCTAATTTCAGGCATGATATTGTGGTTTGTAGGATGGCGATCTAGGCCAAAGAATCGCAAATTTTAGCTAGCACTAATTAATCAGAGGTTCATAATAGAACCGATATCAATTAAGAGGATACCTTCATGGGTGGTATTAGTATTTGGCAACTGCTTATCGTTGCGTTAATCGTTGTCTTGTTGTTTGGAACTAAGAAATTACGCTCTTTGGGTGGTGATTTAGGTGGTGCGGTTAAAGGCTTCAAAAACGCCATGTCTTCAGAAGAAGACAAGAAGGCATTAGAAGACACCGAAGCGGCTAAAACAGCGCAAACAACTCAACAGGCGACTGAAAAGAAACCTGAGTCTAACAAAGAACAGGCGTAACTCTTTATGTTTGACGGTATCGGCTTTATGGAGCTGCTGCTGATCGGTGTTTTGGGGCTAGTGGTTCTTGGCCCCGAACGTCTACCGGTTGCGGTGCGTTCGGTAACGAGTTGGATCCGTGCGATGAAACGCATGGCGAACTCGGTAAAAGAAGAACTTGAGCAGGAGCTGAAGATCGAGCAGTTACATGCCGATCTTAAAAAAGCCGAGAGCAAAGGTTTATCTAACCTCTCACCTGAACTCAAAGAGTCTATTGAGCAACTAAAGCAAGCGGCACAGTCAGTGAACCGCCCTTATCAGGTTCAGGATCCGTCAAAAGACACCCCTGCGCCTGAGAATCAAATTCACACACCTGCTCAAGTGAATCTAGTTCAAGCTAGCCAAACTAATCCAACAGCCACTGTAGAGGCGAGTCCAACATCGGCCTCTCCCGCTGCTTCAAGTGAGCCATCTCAGGGCGTGGATACCAGTTCTAACCCGAAAGCCAACGGATAATTCATGTCGCAACAGCAGCCACTTATCAGCCATTTGCTTGAACTTAGGTCCAAGCTGCTAAAATCCATTGCCAGTGTGTTATTAGTGTTCATTTGTAGTGTGTACTGGGCAAATGATATCTACCACTACATGGCAATACCTTTAATGCAGTCTTTACCTCTTGGTGGCAGCATGATTGCGACGGATGTCGCTGCACCATTTTTTGCACCTTTCAAACTAACCCTCGTTTTATCATTTTTTGTGGCAGTGCCCTACGTGTTATTTCAAATTTGGTCCTTCGTGGCACCGGGTTTATATAAACATGAAAAACGCTTAGTGATGCCACTGCTATTCAGCAGTACCTTATTGTTTTATCTCGGTATTGCATTTGCTTATTATCTTGTATTCCCTGTTGTTTTTGGTTTTTTTGCTAACAATGCGCCTGAGGGAGTTCAAGTTGCGACAGACATTACTAGTTACCTTAACTTTATTCTGAAGCTGTTCTTTGCCTTTGGTCTATCCTTTGAAATCCCCATTGCCGTTGTTTTACTCTGCTGGTCAGGTGTCACTACACCTGAAGATCTCAAGCAAAAACGTCCTTATATCATAGTGGGCGCCTTTGTCGTCGGCATGCTATTAACCCCACCGGATGTGATTTCCCAGACTATGCTTGCTGTACCAATGCTGTTATTGTTCGAAGGCGGTTTATTAGCGGCTCGTTTCTACAGCAAACCAGATGACGAGTCAGGCGAAGATACTGAACAAACAAACGACTAACGCCCTCGAAGGCGTTAGGGGAATAATATAATAAGGAACATTCTCATGCGCTTAACTCTTATCACGGCAGTGATAATGCTTGTATCTGTCCAAGCAAATGCCAGCATTGAACAGCAGCTAACCCAATGTGCAGCAACCGCCGATAAACTCGACCGCTTGATTTGCTATGACAAGCTAGCAGAAAGCGTAAAAGGCATGACACCTAACACCATTAGCACTCAAGCGATACCGGCTACAGTAGCAACAGTTGCAGCCCCTACGACTGCAGCTGCGATAGTGACAACCGCCCCCCAAACGCCAGCGGCAAAAATTGCCGATGACTTTGGGATGGAAGCCAAGCGTGCTCAAGAAAATACTGTCGATAAGATTTATTTAGAGATTCAATCTATAGCTGAAGATGCTTACGGAGCCATTAAAGTGACTTTCACTAACAGTCAGGTATGGAAACAAACTGATGGCCGTAAGTACAATGTTAAGCAAGGTGAAACTGTCTATATTGAAAAAGCCGCTTTAGGTTCTTTTTTAATGGGTACCGATGATCGCAATGCCAAGGTTCGGGTAAAACGCCTAAAATAATGCCCTCATACATAGATATCGCTGTCAATTTACTTGGCAGCGCACTCGAACAAGATACTGTATCGATAATACAAGCAGCGGCGGACCAAGGGGTTTCGCCGTTAATTGTTATTGGCAGCGATTTAACTGAAAGTGCGGCAGCCATTGCTGTATGCGAGCAATATCCTAACCAACTTTACTGCACTGCTGGTGTGCATCCCCACCATGCCAGTGGTTGGCATGATGGCTCAAACTCTCGACAAGCTGAACTCTGTCACGCACCGCAAGTGGTTGCCGTTGGCGAATGTGGTTTAGACTACAATCGTGATTTCTCCCCGAGACCTATCCAGCGCCAAGCTTTTATTGCCCAACTCGCCTTAGCCGTTGAACTGCAAATGCCGGTGCTAATGCACGAACGCGATGCCCACGAAGACTTTATTGCTATCCTGCGGGAATATCGCCCACAGCTTAGTGGCGCGCTTTTGCATTGTTTCACTGGCACTCACGCACAGATGGAAGCCTATATTGACCTCGATTTACACTTAGGCATAACAGGTTGGGTCTGCGATGAAAGACGCGGCCAAGAACTCGCGCAACTCGTTCCCTTTATTCCGCAGAATCGCATTTTAATCGAGACAGATAGCCCTTACCTACTCCCCCGTAGTATGCGGCCCAAGCCTAAATCGAGCAAAAACAAGCCCGAATACCTTCCTTATATCGCAAATTATATTGCAAACCTACGCGGAGAAGATGCGGATGAGTTTGCAAAACGTTGCTACCAAAATAGCTTAGCGTTTTTTAATTTGGATCGAATCCATGCTTAACAAAAACATGCCACTCATACTCTTGCTGTGGCTATGGATATGCCCAACACAGGCCTTGGCAACCCTATTGAGCATTGACGAGTCAACCACGACGCCTTTAAACCTTACGCCTTGGTTAATGGTCAGCCACCCTACACCAGCAAAAGAACTGGCCGAAATACAAGCTTTGCCAAAAACTGATTGGCATAACTTTACCAATAAAGACATTCAAAAACTCAGCGGCCATGATTTTTGGCTCAGTTTCAGCTTAACCAGCCCTGACGAAACACTTTCGCGCATTTTAGCGCTAGATAACCCTTTGTTAGACAAGGTAACTATCTACCATTTAGTCAATAATAAACTCATGAATACTGTGCTGATGGGTGATATATTCCCCTATGAGGATCGACCATTCTTGAGTAATATTTTCCTATATCCTTTCAAAATCAACACAGATGACTCCCATACTTTCTATCTGCATATTCAAACTGAAGGTAGTGCTGCAGTACCATTAAACCTATGGTCTTCTAATGACTTAGCTCAAATTGCCGAATCTACCGCCGTTGAGCATGGATTCCAACTCGGTGTACTTGCCGCAATTGGCATTTTTAGTCTTTTTATCGCCATAGCATCGGGCTCATTCAGCTACAGCTATTACTCTGGCTATGTACTTAGCATGACCTTACTCGTTGCCACGATTAACGGTTTTGCCTTCCGATTCCTCTGGCCAGACTGGCCGCTATTACAGCAAGTTATGGTGCCGTTTTTACTGCCAATCGTTATGGCATTTGCGTTAATGTTTACTGAAAAAATATTACAGCTCAAATATTTAAACCGCCGTATGTTACTCACTTGTCGCTATAGTGCTGTGTATATCCTCTGTGTGGGACTTGCCACACCTTTCATCCAATATGGTACAGCGTTATATATTGAGATCATTTCAGTTGCTGTACTCAGCTTGGTCCTCATGGTCTTTGCCATTACTCAGGCCATCAATGGCCATAAACTGGCCCGTATGTATACTGTAGGTTGGGTGAGTATGCTGACAGGCGCTTGCATCAGTAGCTTGCTATATCTCAGCGTGATTGACCTCAATTTAAAACCGCAAACGCCTGTGATGCTTGGGCTGACATTTGAAATCATCTTTATGTCTTTGGTACTTGCCATTCGTTATAACGATGAGCGTAAAGCTAAACTGCGTATCCAGCAAGAAGCCTTAAAGCAAGCACAAAAAATTCGTAGTGCGCGGGAAGAAGCCCTAAAAGCGGAAGCCGAGAGCAATGAGAAACTCGAACAAATGGTGCAAGAGCGTACTTTAGAACTGGAAATCACCCTCAGAGAATTGCATGAGGTGAATCAAAAGCTCACCGAACAAAGCACTATCGACAGTTTAACTGGGGTCAAAAACCGCAGTGCCTTTGATAAACGTTTAATCGCTGAAAGCCGGATCAGTCGCAGGCAAGAAACACCCATAGCACTGTTAATGCTTGATATTGATCGCTTCAAGCTGATCAACGACAGATTCGGTCATCTTGCAGGCGATCAAGCATTACGTACAATAGCTCAAACATTACAGCAGCATTTAAAACGGCCAACGGATCTAGTGTCACGTTTTGGGGGGGAGGAATTTGCTATCATCCTTCCTAATACAACTGCAGAAGGTGCACTCCAAGTTGCTGAAACAATAAGAGACGCTGTTGCCTCTATTCATTTTGAATGGGAAGGTGAAGCGATACCTTTGACTATCAGTATCGGAGTCAGTGCCGATATAGTGACCCACGATCAACACAGTACTAAATTACTAGAACAAGCAGATAAAGCCCTCTACCAAGCAAAAAACGGTGGGCGTAATCAAGTCAGCTTGTATTTGTCGGATCAAGCAAGACCAGTACCTAATTAGGAGTCAAATGTGAATATCATTACCAGTGCCTTCCCTCAGCGTAGAATGCGCCGCATGCGTAAACATGATTTTAGCCGTCGCCTCATGGCCGAAAATCATCTAACTGTCAATGACTTGATTTACCCAATGTTTATTCTAGAAGGCACTAATCGCAGTGAAAAAATAGCCTCTATGCCCGGTGTTGAACGCTACTCGATAGACTTGCTACTGAAAGAAGCTGAAGAACTGGTTGAGTTAGGTATCCCATTGATCGCACTTTTCCCTGTGACACCTGCAGAGAAAAAAACATTAATGGCAGAAGAAGCCTATAACGCAGATGCCCTAGTGCAACGTGCAGTGCGCGAGCTCAAAAAAGCCTTTCCACAGCTAGGCATCATGACTGACGTGGCACTAGATCCTTTCACCACTCACGGTCAAGACGGCATCATAGACGAAACGGGTTATATCCTTAACGATATCACCACCGAGATTTTAGTGAAGCAAGCACTGTCACACGCCGATGCTGGAGCTGACATCATTGCACCATCGGACATGATGGATGGCCGTATTGGCGCGATTCGCCAAGCATTAGAAGCGGCAGGGCACGTCAACACCCAAATCATGGCTTACTCGGCAAAATACTCTTCAAACTACTACGGTCCATTCCGTGATGCCGTAGGCTCAGCGGGTAACCTCAAAGGTGGCAATAAGCATAGCTATCAAATGGATCCAGCGAACAGTGACGAAGCTTTGCATGAAGTCGCACTCGATATCCAAGAAGGAGCAGATATGGTGATGGTTAAACCAGGTATGCCGTATTTAGATATAGTGCATCGCGTTAAAACTGAACTTGCAGTGCCAACATTCGCCTATCAAGTCAGTGGTGAATACGCCATGCATATGGCTGCAATCCAGAATGGATGGTTAGCCGAAAAGGCCATCGTCATGGAGTCCCTACTCTGCTTTAAACGTGCAGGCGCAGACGGTATTTTAACTTACTTCGCTAAACGTGCTGCCCAGTGGCTTAAAGAAGCTTAAGCAACCTAATGCGAAAGTACCACTTCAAAGCAGCCTTCTGGCTGCTTTTTTTTATCGATTAATAGTGAAAAATCTGGAAGCAAAGCTTGTGTATTGAGGGGAAGAAAAGACTCGCCAACAAAGCTAATAGCAATACTTACAGTCGGCAGCATTACTATTAGTGCAAATAATGTTACAGATTACAAAAGCAAAAAAGCCAGCTTATTCAGCTGGCTTGGTTACATCTCAATGAGATAATTAGGCGCTTGGCGATGACCTACTCTCACATGGGGAGACCCCACACTACCATCGGCGCGTTTGCGTTTCACTTCTGAGTTCGGGATGGGATCAGGTGGTTCCACAAGGCTATTGTCACCAAGCAAATTCTTTATTCTAGGATTAAACACTAGATTGTAATGGTGCTGATACCCAGAATCGAACTGGGGACCTCATCCTTACCAAGGATGCGCTCTACCGACTGAGCCATATCAGCAATTCTATACTAATCAATTAAGATTAT